>CAMUHN010000030.1 GCA_947088675.1 uncultured Roseburia sp. | reverse complement strand
TCTTTTTTTTGTTTATTGAACGCTTCAGAAAGAGACTGCAATCATTTCAAAAAAACGCTGTAATGTACCTTTTCTGTACATTACAGCGTTTTTATTTTCAGACAGGAAAGACAGGCACCGGTGCATTAACCCCACTGAGCATAAAGAACAAGCTCCGCACCATCCTGGGATAACAAATTGTAAACCGAAGCCTGATCCTTATAGAACGTACCGCTTCCGTCCTGTTTTGTATTCCAGCCCAAAAACTGCCGGCCTGTCTTTTGGAACGCGGACGGTGTCAGCGTATACTGACTGTCATACTCCAGTCCTGTCATTGGCGCCATCTGGCCAAGATTGGCGCCGTTTCCGTCAAACCGTATGGTATAATGGTTTACCGCCCATCTTGCATATAATGTATAATTTGTTTTGGAACCTTTCTTTATGCTGCTGATCGGATTTTGAAACGCGCTGTCCGTATACCAGCCTGCAAACGTATAGCCGGTACGTACGGGATCCCGCAGCGCAAATGTATCAGAATCCTGATAATACGAAGTCGGATTTTCCGCATTCTGTTCCCCGCCGTTGAGCACATACTGTATGGAATAACTGATTTTTTCCCACTGCGCATATAAGGTGACTGTTTTATCATCCTTTGTCGTCAGATTCTTTACACTTGCTTTGTTTTTCAGTTTTCTTCCGCTGCCGTCTTTCTGCGTGTTCCATCCGGCGAAAACATAGCCGGTTTTTTTAAATTTGTTATTTTTCAGCTTGTATGATTTTCCGTACCGACATGCAATTTTTTCGGTCATCTTGCCCGATGTTGCCCCGTTCCCGTTAAATACGATACGGTAATTGTGAACCGTCCACTTTGCATAAAACGTGACTTTCCCGGTAGAACCCTGCGGAATACTGTTTACCGGCTGCTTATATTTTTTGTCCCGGTACCAGCCGGAAAACGTATAGCCGGTGCGCTTTGGTTTTTTCAGCTTGATCGCTTTGGAACCGTACGTATAACTGTCGGGATTGTCGTCATGATTCTCCCCTCCGCCAAGGACATAGGTAATCTTATAGCCCTGCCGTTTCCACTGCGCATACAGCGTTACGATACCGCCGTCTTTAACAGTCAGATTCTGGACGTCTTCTTTATTGTCGTAGGAGTCCCCTTTCCCGTTCTTTTTTGTATTCCACCCATCAAACTGATAGCCTGTCTTTTTATACTTATTTGCCTTTAATGTATACAGGCAGTCATATTCCAGCTTTGGCATCTCCGCCATGGTACCGCTCTCCGCTCCGTTCCCCTGAAAACGTATTGTGAAATGAATTGGTTCCCATTTTGCATAAATCGTTATATTCTGCATGTGTTTGCCAGAAATCGCCTTGATCGGCGTCTTTCTCTTACTGTCGGAAAACCACCCCTTAAATATATAACCCTCGCGAACCGGATTTTTAAAAACAATATCGCCTGTCGTATCGTAGTAGCTTCCCGGATTGCCGTCGTGGTTGGTCCCGCCGTCCAGCTCGTATGTAATTTTATATTTTGTGCGCTCGGAACCGTTGGAATAGGTCGGCCAGTAGGTATCCCTCGCCAGCTTTGCGCGCGTCTCAAAGTAGACGCTGGAACAGCGCTCAAAATACCTCGCCCAGTTATACCCCGCCGTATAAGCGCCCTCCGCCGTATTCGGCACGTTTTTGACTTTTGCGCAGGCAGACGCCTCGCTGTGCTCCAGCTCATATTTCAGATAGGCAAGCTGTCCCTCAACTGTCTCATAATCGAGATTATTTCTGGCGCAGTATTCCTGCAGCGCAGTGAAACGGGGACCGTTCCACTGACAGAGCCCGTAACTGAGCAGACCGTTCGTATCGATCATGCTTGCCTCCGGGCGGAACGAGGATTCCGCCTGAATATTTGCAAGCACACCGCAGGCTGCCGCCGTATTAAAACCCATCTCTTTTTTCATAAAATCATAGATGGTTTCCCTGTTCTCCTGAGCCGTCGCAAACTTCATATTTGCATCCGCTCCGATAAATACGCTGATATACGGAAGTTCCGTTTTTTTGGACACACGGTATAACTCTTTATCCCAGACCGGATTAAATTGATAGTAATAAAAATGACTCGCTTCATAATCGCCGACACAGTCCCACTCCACCGGAACTTCCACAGGATCATCCTGACCCGCCACATATGCCAGGATATACGCCGGCATCTGCTCTGTCAGTTTTTTTAACGGTTTCTTCTTCCGGATTAAAATCCGCTGCTCTGACTCCTCAATCTCTGCAAACCCCAAAATTTTCCGCGGCTTCTTTTTATCACTGGAATCACCGTCCGTAAGTTCTTCCCGCACGAATCCGGAGATATCCCCTCCATGCTCCCACAGGTCCTGATAAAACGCTTCCGCTTCGTCTTCAATCACGCCGGAGATAATGCGCTCTGCTTTCTGCTGCATGCTTTCCTGTGCCAGCAGCGCGCAGGGGCTTCCTGCCGTCGCTACCGCAACCGCCAAAAATCCGGTCAATATTCTCTTCCAGTGTTTCACTTTAAACCCATACCTTTCCCTTAAAATCCATAATAGCTGATGCTCACACTTGCCTTTCCGCTCACGCCGTTAACAATTCCGTCTTTTGTGTAACACCACATTACAACATTTCCGGTTCCTGTGTAACCATGGCCCGCCGTCTCCGCTCTGTAATTTGTCACCCAGATATCCATGCCGTTTAAGCGCGTCTGATCCAGATATTTAGTCAGCCACTCCAGCGAAGTGCGCAGTGCAAACCTGTACTGGCTTCCATATCGGTTTACATATGTTTTAAACGAGTCTATTATATCATTTCGCTGCGCGTTTGTCAGTCCGTAAAGCAGCGTCTGCTCTTCCATCTGATAAACAATCGGGTAATCCAGCTGACGGCCGTTTAATGTTTCAAGCACTTTGTATGCCTCTTTCTCCGCATCCTGCCTGCTTCTTGCCGCTGCATAGCAGTATACGCCCACCTTTAAGCCGGCAGCCTTTGCTTTTGTATAGTTGGATTCAAATGTCGTATCCCCGATCTGGCCGCTTGTGATACGCAGCATGACATACTCGTATCCTGCCGTCTTAATCGAAGCAAAATTGACATTTCCACTGTCCTTTGAAATTACTACGCCTTTTGCGTTTACTTTTTCCTGTACAGACACGGCAACCGTCTTTGTCACACCGTTGGCCGACGCTCTGACTGTCGTAGTGCCGATCTTCATTCCGTAAATCGTTCCGTCCGTTGTCACGGTCGCAACACTCGGATCATCGGAAGTCCAGGAAATAACTGCCTCCGGTTTCGCAGTCGCTGTTACCTTTACGCTCCCATTGAGCCTTACGGTGACACTGGATGCGCTTAGCTCAAGCGCGCCTGACACCGCTGTCACATAATCCGTCGTCTCGCTCTTAAATTCGCCTCTGACTGCAAATACCTTATAATAATAGATATTTCCCGGCGCCACATTCGTATCTGTAAAAGAGTTGGTTGTGCAGATCTCACTTGCAATCTTATATTTTCCGTTTGGCGACGTTGCCCTTAAAATCGTATATGTCTCGGCTCCCGGCACCGCATTCCAGATCAGTTTGATCTGCGACTGGTCAATCATGATCGCCTGCAGTCCGGTCGGTTTGCCAAGCGTCGGCACGGCGCTTATCACATTGGAATATTTGCCGTAAACGTTTTTCCCTTTCCTCTTTGCATATGCCCTGACTTTATAATAGTAGGTCTTTCCTGTCACAAGCTTTGTGTCGGTATACGTTGTCTTAGACGCTGCGATCGACGCCACTTTTGCGTACTTCCCGTCCGCCGACTCCGCGCGGTAAACCCTGTAACCGGTAACGCCGGCCACCGGACTCCACGACATGGACGCCGAACCGTAATCAACCCCTTCCGACTTCAATGTAGTCTGGCCCGGCACTACTTTGATGGATACTGTTTTTGAAAACGAGCCGTACACATATTTGTTATTTATTTTTCTGTAGGCTCTGATTTTATAATAATACACAACTCCGGTTGTTAATTTATCATCCACATACGATGACGTCATGCCGCTTCCAATCGACGCTGCTTTTTTGTATTTTCCTTTTTCCGAAGTACTGCGGTAAATGTGGTAGCCGTTTACATAGCCGCTCGAAGTCGAACCCTTTATCTTGTTCCAGGTCAGCTTTACGCTTGATACGCCGTCCGGCTGTACTTTAAGCGTCGGCGCTGCCGGCGTTGCCTTTGCTCCAACAACTTCGGAATACGCCGATTTGACTGTGCTGCCGTCCCCCATCTTCTTCCTGCAGATTACTTTGTAATAATACTTCTTTCCGACACTGATCTTTTTGTCGGTATAGGAACCGGATTTTGCTCCTGCTTTTCGCTTTACCGTCTTGATCTTCTTAAAACCCGATTTTTTCTTTGTAGAACGATAGATCAGATACTCGTCCTCCTCCTGACCTTTCGTATATTTCCATGAAATCTCCAGGCCTCCGTTTTTTGACGGAGCCACGCGCTTCACCGTCACGGCCGCAAGAGCCGGCGTTGTGGTCAGCGCATCGGAGAGCGCCCCCCTGATCACGGTTCCGTTTGCATCTTTAAACCAGGCGCAGACACGGTATGTATAAGAAGCTCCATAGACAAGTTTTTTAACCGTGTAAGAAACTGCCGTATTTTTACACGTTTTAATCTTTTTTTCCCCTGTTTCCGTGACCTGATAAATATAGTACCCGCTTTCTCCTGCCGGCATCTCGACTTTTTCCCAGACCAGTTTTACCGATGTTGTCCCGGAAGCCTCCGCTGTCAGTTTGGGCGCTGCCGGCACGCACTGCTGCTGCGCGGCGGCGGAATATGCGCCGTATACTTTTTTCCCGTCTATCGTCGCATAACTTCGCACTTTATAATAATAGGTTGTCCCAAGTGCAAGACCGGAATCTTTATAGGTAAAGATCCCTTCTTTCGTAACGACAGCCAGCAGCCGAAATTCGCCGTCCGGCGAAAGGGCGCGCGAAATCTCATATCCCTGTGCCCCCGGCACCTGTGTCCATCTGACTGTAATACTGTTCAGGGAGAGATCCTCAAATGTCAGCTGCGGAGCCCCGAGCGTCGCAAGTATGCTGACTTCCCTGGAGTTCTTTCCCTCAACGACTCCGCCGTTCACCAGACAATACGCACGGATCCGGTATACATACTCGCCTCCCGTATGCACGCCCGCATCCACATAAGAATCCAATGTACCGGAAGAGATTGTTGTAAGCAAAGCAAAATCGCCGCTTCCCGCCACTTTTCGCTCAATCGTATAACCGGCCGCACCGCCGACGGTCTTCCAGCTCAATCGGACCGAACCTGTCCCTGCAACTTCCGCTGTAAGCGTCGGCGCTTCCGGAACAGGCGTTACAACAGCCTCCGCCGACTCGTCGCCGTACAGCTTTAACGTGCCGTCCGCACGGTACGGCTGCACTTTATATCGGTAACTGCTGCCGGTTGACAATCCGTTGTCGGTATAAGTCACGGCTCCAGACACATCTGCAATTCTTTCAAACGATCCATTGCCCTGCGCGCGCAGGATAAAATAACCGGTAGCTCCCTCAACTGCCTCCCAGGTAAGAACCGCATTCCGGCTGCCGGTACACTCGGCATACAGATTTGTCGTTCCCAGAGACGGTGTGGCGGTAATCGTCGCTCTTTTTTCTGATTCAACATACTGCGTTGCACCGTTCGCATCCAGATAAGTCTGGTACGAAGACACCTGATATGTATAGGCAACGCCGGCCACAAGGTTTGCGTTATCCGTATAAATCGTTCCCTGCGCACCGTCCAGCTGCACCAGCTTTGTATAATCACTCTCACCGGCCGCTCTGCGGTAGATCATATAACCGGCCGCATTATCAACCTGTGACCATTTCAGCGTCACCGTCTGCCATGTCACTTTTTCTGCGCGTAAGGTATCCGGCTCCGCCGGCCTTACAACACCGGTTCCCTCTGCTGTCGTAATCTCGTCTATCTCGATTTCCTTTGTATTGTCACTGTGCTCCGTCGATGCCGCCGTATTTTGCTCCATATACGCTGCCGACACAGCGTCTCCCTGACTGATCAGCATAACGCCCACCAATAAGGCGCTAAGTCCTCGCTTCCAGTTGACCAAACGTTTCACCCTCTCTACCTCCCGTCTGAAAAAGTCCATAAGAATAATTTCATTGTAACACAAATTTTTCTTTTGGCGCCAAAATCCCGCAGATTTAAAAAAATTTTAATATTTCAGACGGAAAAGGAGAAAAAAAATACAGCTTTCTTTGAGAGAAAGCTGCACAAAAATGCAACGCTTAAATAGAGCGGAGCGCTTACAGAATATACTTTCTTACAGATTGCGCACAACGCCAAATACAAGAAGCGCCGCGATACTGCAAAACAACAGCATATGCTCGATCTTTCCGAGCCGATACCGGCCGCATTGGATATACTGCACCGTATTTTTTACAAGCAGTACGGCAAAAAGCGGCAGCTGCAAAAAAATGACCGGATTCGCTTCACAGGCAGTTTCCGGATCAAACTCAAAAAGCGCGCGAAACATATGCGTCACGCCGCAGCCCGGACATTTTAACCCGGTTACTGTACGAAAAATACAGGGGATTCCGATACCGGTATACCGGTAAAAGAAATAATATGCCGTTCCCGCCGCCAACAGGGCGGCGGCATAAACGGCCACACGTATCAAACGCCGTCTTTTCATATTCAAAACAGGCGCTTACGCAAGCTTATTCACTTCATCCTGCATCAGCGCCATCGCAACAATAGATAACCCAAATACAGTCAGTATCAAGTATAACACGCCTGTGTTGCCTGAGGGGATTCCTCTGTTGCGCTTGCAGAAATCAATCTTGTCTCCCTGCTTGTATGCCCAGTAAATGCCGTAAATATTGCAGGTAACAAGCGTCAGCAGAAATGCCACCCCGCCCGATGTCCCATTTACGTCATTCGAAAGCTGATTGATATCGTTTGTAACGCAAATAAACCAGTAAATCCCGTAGATCCCGCATGTCACAATAGATAAAAGAATACATACGGCAATGTTTTTCTGTTCAATCATCCTGGTCTTCTCCTTTTCAACAGCTTATATTCAGTATCTGCGCCCTGCCATGCAGTTTCAGCGGAACAGAGTCCGCCGGCACAAAGATACAGTCTCCCTGAAAAAAATTTAAGGATATCGCTGTTTCTGAAAACAGAATACCACACCCGCTGACACAAAGCAATACATGAAACGAATTTTGGCCTGTACAAAAATCCGCCATACTGCGGCAGCGCTCGGTATGGAGAAGCAGGCGCTCCACCTGAAAATATTTACAGCGGCACAACAGCTCGGACGCGCATCCGTTCTGATATCTTAATACGCGCATCGGCTGGCGCGGCCTGTCGCTGCTTTTTAAGTCCGCAACGGCAAGCGCTTTTTCAATGTGAAGCTCTCTCGGATTTCCACTGCCGTCGACGCGGCCGTAATCATACAACCGGTAAGTAAGATTCGAGTTTTCCTGAATCTCGGCAATCAGGGCGCCCGCACCGATCGCATGCACTCTGCCCGCCTCGATATAAAACACATCGCCCTTTTTGATAAAAACGCGCTGCAGATATCGCTCCACATCCCCCCTGGCAAGGCTCTCCCGCAGCGTTTCTTTTGTTAAATCCTGTTTAAATCCATAAGTCAGACGCGCATTTTTTTCGGCATCCAACACATACCACATTTCCGTCTTGCCGAGAGATCCATTCTCATGCTCCCTGGCATAGCAGTCATCCGGATGCACCTGAACGGACAGGTCGCTCTTAGCGTCGATCAGTTTTATCAGAATCGGCAGTTCTCCTTTTGATCTGGGATGGGTTCCCAGGTACTCCGGATGTTCTCTGATCACTTCTGTTAAGGTACGTCCTTTGTGTTCCCCGCCTGCAACGACGCTCGGCCCGTCCGGATGTGTCGAGCACTCCCATGTCTCTGCAAGCGGCATCAGATCGATCTGTTTTCCAAAATCATCGTTTAGGCGCGTCCCGCCCCAGATATAATCTTTCCCGGCAGGCGACAGAAGAAACGGCTTATTCTTCGAGGTTGAATTTCTGTTTGTCATGAACGCTGATCTCCTCCCCCAACTGCACTTCAATGACTTTTAACTCCGTTTCCGCAATAATCGTGTGACGGCATCCCGCCTGCATTGTCACAACATCCCCGGCCGATACCGGCTGTTCCATGCCGTCGACAATCGTTCTTCCTTTGCCGGAAATAATCGTCCAGACCTCGTCTCTTTGCTGATGGCTGTGATAATTCATCCGATGGCCTGCATTTAATGTAACCCGAATCGTCATGCTGTTTTCTTCCACGTCAAGGACGCGAAAACTCCCCCATGACTTTTCGGCAAACATAATCTGCTGGTTGATCTGCTCCACAAACGGTTTGATATAACTGGACTGATCTTTATTGGAGACAAGAATCCCCTCCGGACTCGCCGATACAACCGTATCTTTTAACCCCATACAAAGAATCGGAACATTCAGCTCATTGATCACATGCACATTATCGCATTCACTGTTTAAAATGGCCTCCCCGATGCTTGTTTCTTCCATCGCCCCGGTCAGCGTAATCCAGGTACCGATATCTTTCCACTCCCCGCCGTAGCGCATCACCTGTATGTTGTCCTCTTTTTCTGCGACGGCATAGTCAAAACTTATTTTCTCAAGCGACGCATACTTATCAAACAGATCGTAGTAATCTTCAAACGCAATCAGCTCATGCGCTTTATTTAAAACATATTTTAACTGATAGGCAAATACGCCGCCGTTCCAGAGCGCGCCCCGGTCGATATATTCCTGCGCCGTCTTTGCATCCGGTTTTTCTTTAAAGGATTCGACCATGCTGATATTCTCTTTGCCGCACGGGATAATATAACCGTACTTCTCGCTTGGATAAGTCGGCTCGATCCCCATCAGCACAAGATTTGCATCCCCTTTCGCCGCAAGATCTCCGAGCTGTTTTAAAGCCTCAAAGTATGCGTCCTCCACATACGGATCTACCGGACAGACCACAACAGCCTCATCCAAAGAGACTCCTTTGACATCATGCAGATATGCCGTAGCCAGCGCAATCGCCGGAAACGTATCTCTTCTGCACGGCTCTACGGAAATACCGACGTCGCCGCCAAGCTGATTGTGTATTGCCGACACCTGTGATTTTGAAGTCGCTATGGTCACTGTCGCGTCACTGTCAATTTTTCTGATCTGCCGATAGACACGCTGTACCATGGATTCGTATTCGTTTTCGCCTGTCTTAAAAATTTTAATAAACTGCTTGGAACGTATATCGTTTGACAGCGGCCAGAGCCTTTTTCCCGAGCCGCCTGACAGCAGTACTATATTCAATTTGATCCCCTTACCTTTCCTATGTCCGCGTTAATCATCAAATGTATCTTTCACTATCACCGTTCTGTTCGCATCGGATTATTTAAAAAATCCTCATAGGCGAGCGCAATGCCTTCCCGCAGCTCGGTTTTATACTCCCATCCAAGCGCCTTTGCTTTGGATACGTCCAAAAGCTTTCTTGGCGTTCCGTTCGGTTTCGATGTATCCCAGCGAATCTCGCCGGTATATCCGATAATCTCCGCCGTAAGCTCTGCCAGCTCTTTTATGGTCAGCTCTTTTCCGGTACCCGCGTTTACTGTTTCGTCCCCGCTGTAATGATTCATCAGAAATACGCATAAATTGGCCATATCATCGACATACATAAATTCACGCAGCGGGCTTCCGTCCCCCCAGCAGGTCACATAGGGAAGATTCTGCACTTTCGCCTCATGAAAACGCCGGATGAGCGCCGGCAGTACATGGCTGTGCTCCGGGTGATAATTATCGTTAGGCCCATACAGATTTGTCGGCATCACCGAAATATAATCCGTTCCGTACTGTTTATTTAAATATTCGCAATATTTTAAACCGGATATCTTTGCCAGGGCATACGCCTCGTTTGTTTTCTCCAGTTCGCTTGTGAGCAGGCAGCTCTCTTTCATCGGCTGCGGCGCCATACGCGGATAAATGCAGGAAGACCCCAGAAACTGCAGCTTTTTGCATCCGTTTTGCCATGCCGAATGAATCACGTTCATCTCAAGCGTCATATTGTCATACATAAAGTCGGCAAGCGCGCTCTCATTGGCCACGATTCCCCCTACTTTCGCCGCACAGAGAAATACATATTCCGGTTTCTCCTTTGCAAAGAAGCGCTCCACTTCCTCCTGTCGGCATAGATTTAACTCCTTGTGCGTGCGTGTAATAATATTGTGATAGCCCTGACGTTCCAGTTCTCTTATGATAGCGGAACCAACCATGCCGCGATGTCCTGCCACATAGATTTTTGAATTTTTTTCCATTGCTGCTTCCTTATCCTTTCTACAACCGCTTTCCATTAAGACAATGCGGCTTTTATTTTCGCTTCGTTTTTGGCAATCGCACGGTCATGCTCCGCCATTATGCATACCAGTTCCTCATAACTTGTCTTCTGGGGATTCCATCCGAGCACCGTCTTTGCCTTTGTCGGGTCGCCCCAGAGGTTGTCGACATCAGTCGGGCGGAAGAAATCGGGATTCACACAGACGAGCATTTTACCCGTTTTGCAGTCATAGCCTTTTTCGTCAATTCCGACGCCTTCCCAGCGCAGTTCTATCCCGTTTGCACGAAATGCCTTATCCGTAAAATCCCTGACCGTATGCTGCTGTCCGGTTGCGATCACAAAGTCTTCCGGTTTATCATGCTGCAAAATAAGCCACATACATTCCACATAATCTTTTGCATAACCCCAGTCCCGCAGTGAGTCCATATTTCCAAGCTCCAGATGATCCTGCAGCCCTTCTGCAATTCTGCCTGCTGCAAGCGTAATCTTCCTTGTGACAAAATTCTCTCCGCGCCGCTCCGACTCATGATTAAATAAAATACCGTTTACCGCGAACATATCGTACGCATCACGGTATTCTTTGGTTATCCAGAAACCGTACTGTTTTGCAACGGCATATGGGCTGTATGGGTGAAAAGGCGTCGTCTCTCTCTGCGGCACTTCCTCCACTTTGCCGAACAGCTCAGAAGTAGAAGCCTGATAGAATCTTGTCTTTTTTGTAAGCCCGAGCATATGGATCGCCTCTAAGATACGCAGCACTCCGATTGCATCCACATCACCGGAATACTCTGGAACATCAAACGAAATCTGCACATGGGACTGCGCTGCAAGATTGTAGATTTCATCCGGCTGAATCAGCGAGATTATACGGATCAGCGAAGACGAATCCGAGAGATCTCCCTCATGCAGCGTAATTGATTCCGCCGCAATTAAATGATCGATTCTTGCCGTATTTGAAATAGATGCGCGACGTATAATTCCATGTACCTCATAACCCTTTTCCAGCAAAAACTCCGCCAGATAAGAACCGTCCTGTCCTGTAATTCCTGTAATCAATGCTTTTTTCATTTTTTTACCATCCCTTTCCTGTTTGCCTGTTCAAAATACTATTCCTATTTTATCCTGTATCATTTTGTAATAAAGTGTTTTAATTGGAAAATAATAGCACAAAATTGACTTTTTATGGTAAAATAAGATTCCAATTATCTGCAAAAGGAGTATCGCCTATGGAAGCTTCTCTGTTTCACGGAAATCTTGTAAAATCAGACCGCATTCTGTATACGCCGTCTGTCTTTGCCCGCACAAACCTGATTCACCTGCAGGAAATCGGAAGTCTGACCGCCCAAAAACCTCACACCAGTAAACGGGAACACCTTTGCTCCTATCTTTGTTTTATTGTTTGTAGAGGCTGCGGTATTCTGGAATATGAAAATACTTCCCACAAACTGACCGCCGGCGACTGCGTTTTTCTCGACTGTCAAAAACCTTACGCACACCGCACATCCGAGCAATTATGGAGTTTAAAATGGGTTCACTTTTATGGTTCTAATATGAGCGGAATTTATCAAAAATATACGGAACGCGGCGGCACGCCCTGCTTCCATGCAAAAAATTTTACGGCTTTCGACAAAAATCTTTCACAGATCTATGAGACAGCCTCCTCCGACGCATACATCCGCGATATGAAAATCTGTGAAAAACTGACGGAACTTTTAACACTCTTAATGGAAGAGAGCTGGAATCCAAAACTTCACGCACACGGTTCTCCAGGCAAACGCAGCCTCTCTGCCGTCAAAGAGTATCTTGACCTGCACTACGCTGAAAAAATTTCACTGGACGACCTGTCCGAACTTTTTTATCTCAATAAATTTTATCTCGCCAGAATTTTTAAGGATCAGTTCGGCATGCCGATTCACAGCTACCTGTTGTCCGTACGCATCACGCATGCCAAACAGCTGCTTCGTTTCTCCGATCTTTCTATGGAAGAGATCAGCCACGAATGCGGTATGACCGACGCAAATTATTTTTCCAGAGCATTTAAAAAAATTGAACGGATGACGCCGGGAGAATACAGGCGTTCCTGGTAAAAGGCGGCACATTTTATGCTGGACGAATCAAAAAATTTGTTGTATAGTTGGGAAATATGGAAAACACAAGAAAGGCATGATGATCTTATATGGTGTCAGAAAATAAAACCTGGTTTTATAAAGGGATGCAGCATGGTATTCCTATCGCGCTCGGTTACCTGGCCGTATCGTTTACGCTCGGCATCGCTGCAAAAAATGCCGGATTCACTCCGTTTGCGGCAATGCTGGCCAGTTTTACAAATAACGCGTCCGCAGGGGAATTTGCGGGATTTACGCTGATTGCGTCCGGCGCTTCTTTTTTTCAGGTCGCCGTGATGGAGCTGATCACAAACGCCCGCTACCTGCTGATGTCCTGTGCGCTCAGCCAGAAACTTTCGCCGGACACACCGCTCATCCACCGTTTTCTGATCAGTTATGACGTAACCGATGAGATCTTCGGCATATCCGTTTCCGTCCCGGGCAAATTAAATCCGTGGTATGTCTACGGCGCAATGGCCGTCGCCATTCCGGGCTGGTCTGTCGGCACATTCTTTGGCACAATGATGGGCAGCCTGCTGCCGGCTTCCGTTGTGCGGGCGTTGAGCGTCGGACTTTACGGCATGTTTCTCGCCATTATTATTCCGCCGGCCAAAAAAAGCCGCATTCTGGCAGGCGTTGTACTGCTTTCCATGGGCCTGAGCTATCTTTTTACAAAACTGCCGCTTGTATCCTCGCTGTCAACCGGAACGCGCACAATTGTGCTGACCGTGCTGATCGCCGGAGGAGCTGCCGTGTTATTCCCCAGGGAGGAACCAGACGATGAATCCTAAAATATATCTTTATATTCTGGTGATGGCAGGCGTCACCTATCTGATCCGTATGCTGCCGCTTACTTTCATCCGAAAAGAGATCAAAAACAAAACGATACGTTCTTTTTTATATTATGTGCCCTATGTGACGCTCTCCGTCATGACATTTCCCGCCATACTGTCTGAAACAGGCAGTATCTGGTCGGCATGGGCGGCGCTGCTCACAGGAATTGCACTGGCATGGCGCGGGAAAAGCCTTCTTGTCGTATCCGCATCTGCCTGCCTTGTCGTGTTCCTGTCGGAACTGATTTTACTCAGGCTCTGACACAAATAAAAGACGGAAGAAACGCTGCTTTCCCCGTCTGTCTTATGTTTTACAGACAAGCCGTCTGCGCGTCTGCCAGCGCCTTTCTGATCGCGGAAAGCAGTTCCTCATAAGTCTCATAGGCGGGAAGCTGCGGATAGTCTGCTTTGATCTGTTCGGTGCTTTTAAATAAGAACCCTGCCCTGCTCTCTAAGATCATTCCAAGATCATTGAAACTGTCGCCGCTTGCAATTGTATCAAACCCGATGGACTGCAGCGCTTTGACCGTCGCATATTTCGACTTTTCCACACGCATGCGATACCCTGTGATCTCCCCGCTGTCCGCCACCTCCAGAGAATTGCAGAAAATTGTCGGCCATCCCAGTTTTTTCATTAACGGCCTGGCAAACTGCTCAAATGTATCACTGATAATAATCACCTGCGTGATGGAGCGCAGCTCGTCCAGAAATTCCTTTGCGCCCGGCAGCGGGTCGATTGCTGCAATCGTTTCCTGTATTTCCTTTAATCCGAGCCCGTGCTCCTTTAAAATGCCAAGCCTCCAGTTCATCAGCTTATCATAATCCGGCTCGTCTCTCGTCGTTCTCTTTAATTCCGGGATCCCGCTGGCTTTGGCAAATGCAATCCAAATCTCGGGCACCAGAACGCCCTCTAAATCCAAACACACAATATTCATTTGTAATACCTCCGTTCTTTCCGATATTTTGTAACGGTTCAGCTTTCGGCTTCACTGTTACGATATTTTCCGATTTTTGCCATCTTGACAATTTAACAATTTTAACTTATATAATATATAATAGAATGAGAAAAATGTAAAGAAAATAAAGGGAGGTTTGTCTATGAATTTCTGTAAAAAAATAGTAATCGGACTGCTGACAGCCTGCCTGCTGACAGGTCTGATCCCACAGCCGGCGCTTGCCTCTTCGGTAAAGTTAAGCTTTACATCAAAGACCTCCGGCAGCGGAGACGACATACAGGTACGGCGCGTCACATACGACGGTGAGACGACGCCGGATTATATCGTTTATGATCTTCCGCAGACTCCCGGCTCGCTCCATGAACTTGAGGTGGATTTCATCTCTCGCGTGATGTGGAAAGGCAGCGCAAAAGTAACCTCTGTAAAAGATAACAAAGGCAAAACATACAAAGGTTATCTTGGCGAGAGAGACGATGACGACTGTGAGATCTATATCAGCAAATTAAAAACCGGCCGCACTTACACCATTACAATCAGCGGCATCAAAGAGTTCGGAACTGCGAAATACCGCAAACTGACATTAAAAGTGAAAATCCCTGCAGCGGGCTCTTCCTCCAAAAAGGTAAAAGTCAGAAAAGTCACGGTAGACGATGACGACGGAATCACAGAAATTGATGTAAAATTCGCGGGAAAAGTAATCTGGAAAGGAAATGCCAAAATCACATCTATCAGGGACAATAAAGGCAAATCCTATCAGGGCCATATCACAGACAGGGACGACGATGACTGTGAAATTTATATTCACAACGTTATGCCCGGACGTACCTACAAAATTAAGATTTCCGGCATCAAAGCAGCCGGCGCTTCCTCCTATGAGACAATCACCGTGACGGCAAAAGTCCCCGCGCAAAACAGCAGCCTCACCGTAAAAAAGACGGAGTATGACGTTGACTACGAATATGGCAGAACAGAATGGACGGTCAGTTTTGATTTCAACAAAAAGATCTCGCACGGTCAGAACAGCTGTGTGATTATCACGGATTCAGCCGGAAACGAATATTCTTCCAAATCTTCCTATGTAGAATGGGATGACGACGAATGTGAAGTGCATCTTTCTTCCGGACTGACGGAGGGCAATACGTACCACTATAAAATTACAGACATAAAACCGATTGGAACAAACAGTTATTCGACGCTGACAGGAACCTTTATCGCTTACGAAGACTAGTGTAGTGACCTGTTCCTGTTTCGCCAGATGACTTATCTGTATTTCTATCCGCCACGCTGGCTTCAGGCGGCGATGCCACCAGACAAAAGTCAGCGCAGGGCAGGATGCGCACCTCGCGGAGTCGAAATTAGCCGTGAACGGCCCCGCTCGGGCGCGAAGAATGCGCGGAGCGCATTCTTTTATCTCCTTAGATTTCTATATGCTGCACTCCGACAGTATCTTTTTCAATGTGTCCGCCGACTCACGCAGCCGGTCAGACTCGGATTTATCCAACAAAATCGGAACTTTATGTTCCACCCCGTTTTTTCCGACAATCGCAGGCATACTTAAGACAATGTCAGTAATCCCGTATTCCCCGTGCATCATAGAGGAAACCGGCAGGATGGACTTTTCATCCCGCGTAACTGCCTCGCAGATCCGCTTTACAGCCATTGCTATCCCGTAATACGTCGCCCGCTTTTTCGCAATAATCTCATATGCGCTGTTCTTCACAAGGTCTGCAATCCGGGCCTCCTCTTCCTCATGTCTGTAATGGCCGCGCAGCTCGCAAAACTCGCTTAATGCAATTCCGGAAACATTTGCGCTGGAAAATGCCGCAATCTCACTGTCCCCATGCTCGCCAATAATAAACGCATGAATACTGCGGCTGTCCACAGACAAATGCCGTCCAAGCTGATATTTCAGCCTTGCCGTATCAAGCACTGTCCCGGAACCAATGACGCGATGCTCCGGAAAACCCGATAATTGAATAGCCGTATAAGTGAGTATATCAACCGGATTGGAAACAATCAGCAAAATTCCCCCAAAATCCCGTTTTGCAATTTCAGGTATAATCTGCCGAAACACATCTATATTTCTGTGAACCAGATCAAGGCGTGTTTCGTCCGGTTTTTGAGCCACTCCGGCAGTTACAATCACAATCCCTGCATCCGTAATATCGTCATAGGCGCCGGCATAGATCTTCATAGGCCTTGCAAACGGCACGCCGTGCACTATATCCATTGCCTCGCCTTCGGCGCGATCAGCATCCGCATCTATTAAAACCATCTCCGAAAACAGACCGCTTAACATCAGCGCAAACGCCGATGCCGATCCCACAAAACCGCACCCGATCATCACCACTTTTCTGATATTTATTTCTTCTTTTTCCAACATAAAACTACCATGCCTTTCTTTTTTCTTTGAGTTTTCCACTCTCTTCGAAAAAATATGCATGGTAGTATATGTAATCCGTTTTATTTATTTACATATTTCATATCCGTATACAAAATATGATCTACAAGCCAGTTCAGCAAAAATCCAAGCAGATCCTCGACCGTTTCATTCTGATGCTCAAAATCAGACTCAATTGCTTCGAGATCAATTTCCATCAGTTTGTCTTCAAATTTGCGGTGCAGCGGAATATGATCCTTTATACCGGCATAGCCGATCTTTTCCATATATTCCTCCTCGTGGGAAAAATGAGTCCTTGTGTAGTTGATCAATTCGGAGACAAGACCCACAATCTCATTTGCTTTGTCCAACAGGTATTCATTGTTCAGTAAATCCGATGTCTGCTGTACCAGTTCAAACAACCTCGCATGTTCTTTGTCAATCATTTCGATTCCGGTATAGTATTCCGGTTTCATCTCATACATGAAAAACATCCCCCTTTATCGAAGTATTTTATTTCATATTACAACTTTCTCCGACGCGAATCAAGAGGATTTGTGTGAAAAAATTTTTCCCCGCCAAAATCCCGGCCAGGCAGAATATAAGCCCTCCAACGATTAACATTCCCCCTGTTTTTTTCCACTGCAGAAAGCGCTGTTCCAGGCAGCTTTTCTCACAGCCCGCAAACGCTGCGATCCCTGCCTTAAAACTTTCCAGCTTCGCAGAAAGTCCCTCAAAATCAGACCATTTCGCCGGCGCAAGCTCATAAAGCAGATCTTCGGATAAACATTCCGTTCGAAGCAGACTGGCCTGAATCCCATAACTTTGACAAAAACGATCCGCCTGCATGGATTTTGTGACGCCAGCCCTCCCTGCTAATGTGATGCGCTCAAAAAACGTATCGTTCTGTGCCTGAACAATCACGCAATTATCTGTCTCCCACAGAATCCCCCTGACTGTGAAAAGACGCCCTTTACAGAGAATCTGACCACCCGCTGCATCTGCACTGCCAAATAACTGCTGCGCCGTTTCTTTGCCAAGCAGACAGCCCTCCTGATCCTGCTCGTGAAGTACGGCGCCCGAAAACAAAAGCAGCTCGCTTGACCCGTTGATTTCGATCACATCGGCTGTGGTACGATGCAATTGGTCCCTGTCTTCAATTTCTGCCTGTCCGGCCATTGTCCACACGGTAAATTCGGTAACATCACCGTTGTCAGACTCCATCTTTCGTATCTCGGCCACCCGCTCTGCTGTTATTTTATCGCCCAGAACAAGCAGGTTCACATTCTGCCGCAGAATAAAGGCTTTTTGACAGAAATCATCCGCGCAGACAAAACACGCAAACGCTGCGGACAAAAAGATCACAAGTTTACATGCCTCTCTCTTTATTTTTCCCATAACCGCACCTGACTTCCATTTGAGACTGCCCGGTCACTGTCGATAATCACTTCCGACTCACCGGAAAGCCCCCCGCCCTCCACAAGCGCCAGATTGTCGTTTTTCTCCTGCACCGTGACGTCGACACGAACCGCCATTTTCTGTGTGCCCAGAACTGTCTGTGTCTCCTGTAAAACAAGAAGATAATAACTGCCGTCCTGCGAGCGCAAAGCGCTAAGCGGAACTGTAAACCCGCGCTCCGATGGTTTCCCGGACAGTTCCATCTTTGCACTGCTGCCCGGGGTCCAATCTGTCCCGACAACATCCGCAAGTATCGTCACGCTCCCGTCGCTCTCTGTTTTGAGCGCGCCAACGGTAACGTCCTCCACTTTCTGATTATTATGCGTTAGCGTCATGGTATCTCCGATTTCGATCAAATCCGCATCCTCCCTGCTCACCTGTGCCGAAAATAAAAGACCGCTGCCGGGGTCTGCTATCATACAAAATGCGGTATCTGTTGTCTTCTGCCCAGCGCGGCCGATCACCTCGGTGATCATTCCCGCTGTCGGAGCCGTTATATTTCCTTTTGCCGCCAAAAGCGCCTCAAATCGTTCCAGCTGTTTTTGTCTCTGTCCTGCTCCCGGCTGTTTTACATCGCTTTGCTTTGCACTTTGCGTTGCATCTTCCATTGCCCGGTTCGCATCGCGCAAAGCAGTCTCTTTGTCTCTTTGCGCCTGTTCATAAGCCTCCTGTTTCGCTTTTTTTTCTTCCAGCAGCGCAACCGACTGCCGATACTCCTCCTCTGTCACATCCCGGCTGCCCAGCATATTCTGGTAACTCTGGTATGCAGCAGCCGCGCTTTCGGCTTCTTCTTTTGCTCTGTCAACCGCTCTTTGTGCACAGGAGGACGCCGTTTCCAAATCTTCTTTTGCCCGTTTCAGCGCAACGCTGCTGTTTGTCTGCTGCGCCTCTCTTTCCTGTTCTGCCGCCCGGATTTCTTCTCTCAGCAGTTCTGTCTTTTCCGAGAGATCCTCCAGGTTTAAAGACGCAACGGTCTGTCCCTCTTCAATCCGCTGCCCAACCGAAACAAAAACAGTATCAATCAGCAGATCCGCCTCCGCCACAATGGCCATCTCACGCTTTGCCAGAAGCGTGCCGTCACAATACACCGTATGACTGACTGACTGATACTCCGGTATTTTCGTAATGACGCGCGGAACGGTAAAGGAAGCCGCAGCACGCGAGACTATGGTAAGGCCGACCATGGCCGCAAAAAACCAGGCCAGCGCCTTTGCCGCCATACGCCGGATCTTTTTGTGATTTTCTTTCATACTTCACCTTTCCTACAATAACTTTCTATGATTTTACTCCTGCAGCCACAATGCCCTGTTCCAGATAGTCCTGCCCCATCAGGAACAAGATCACTGCCGGCAGAGCCGCTACAAAAGAAGCGCAGATTGCAAATCCTGCCTGTGTCAGATCAATCTGCGGAAGATACAAAGAGAGCGGAAATCTGGATTTTGTCTCTATAAACGTTAACGGTTCCTCCAGCATACTCTGACAGGTTAAAAACGCAAGCAACAGGGCGGCGATCACACCGGAGGAACCGATCGGGAGGCCTATTGAAAAAAAAATTCGAAGCTCTCCGGCGCCATCCATTCGCGCCGCTTCCAACAGTTCTTTCGGTATATCACAGAAAAACCGGTAAATAAGGAAAGGCGTGAATGTTGCAAACATCCCCGGCAGAATCACAGCCCAGTGCGTATCCAAAAGAGAAAGACTCTTTAGCTGCAGATATTCCGAAAGCATTGTCACCTGAAACGGCATCATCATAAGCAAAATATAGATGCGGTAGATCATCTTTTTTCCCGGAAATTCATAGCTGGCAAGCCCCCATGCGGCAGGAACGCCAAACAGAATCTGTCCGGCCAGTATTCCAATCGTAATCTTTTGCGTATTCCAAAACATCTGAAAAAATTCGGGTGAATCGAGTAAGAGTTCTACAAAATTGCGAAATGTCGGGTACACAGGAAAACGCCAGACTGCATAACCGTCCCCGCCGAAGATAATCGGCGACAGATACTCTTTGATCTCAAGATTTCCGGTCACAGAACCGGTAATTAAAAAGATAAGAGGCAGCACGGCTGCGGCTGCCGGAATACAAAGACTGCACAATAATAATTTTCTCTTCACACTACTTCTCCCAGATTCTCTGCAAAAATTCAATTAATATCGCTACAAAGATACACAACAGCACTGCGCCCGCCGCTATTTTATCCATCGACAGACTTAAAAACCAGTTGTGAAATACATGCTGTACCAGATAGATTGGTTCAGCCGGATAATTTCCGGCCAAAAGCCAGACTTCACGGTAAATCTGAAATGAATTTAACAGCGATATCATAGCGATCATAAAAATCACCGGCCGTATCATCGGAATTGTGATATGCCAGAATGTATTCCATGCCCCGGCGCCATCGACTTTTGCCGCCTCGTAGACGCTTTCCGGAACACCGGCGAACCCGGCCATCCACAATACGGTCGTATACCCTGCATTTTTCCAGATATAGCAAAATATCAGAACAAACAGCGCGCGCATCCCGCTCATCCAGTCTGCACCGGAAAACCCAAACCAGGACAAAACTGCATTGAAAAACCCTTTTCCGTGAAAAAGCAGTCGAAAAAACAGTACAACGCTGGCCGCCGGCAGCGCCATCGGTACAAGAAACGTACTTTTCAGCAGCGCTGCCGCCTGTCTGTACTTTCCGAAAATTCCGGTCAGTCCAAGTGCGAGCAGCAGAGAGAGCGCCATCAAAAGCGGAATGCCAAGCAGCGTAAACCTTACGGTATTGGCCGCCGCCTTTAAAAACGCACCGTTCGTGAGAACGGCAGTATAGTTGCCGATCCCCGCAAACCCACCGCCATAAACAGAAGTAAAGGAACGTCTGATCACATCAAAAAACGGCAGGATATAAAAGATCATAACCCCTGTGAAAGCGGGCAGTATAAAAAAATAACCCGTATATTTTTTTTTCATCTTATTCATTTAAATAGAGCGTAAGTTTCTGATCAATGGATGACAGTGCATCCGAAAGCGTTGCATTTCCTTTTAAATAATCTTCTGCTGCATCCAGCACAATGTTTTGTACGGAAACGTCCGCCACCGCAGGCACATCAAGCCCCAAAAGAATGGATTCCAGACGGTCTGCCGCCGCCTCGTTAAACTGATTCATCGTAAAGCCGTAATGTCTGCCGTCGGGTGTACCTGCCCCGATACTGAGCTGACTGTCCGGTCCGTATGTTGCCAGTCCGTCCGCACGTACTTTCTCCCAGCCTTTGCGTGTCACCGGAAAACCTGTGCCCGCGCCTGCACATTCGTCGCCAAAGAGCAGTGCAAGAAACGCTTCCGCTTCCTCCCTTGCATCCGTCGAACTGCCGATCCCCATCGACAGGTACGGTATAAAGCAGTTCCCTCTGTTTTTATTGAATACATCGTAGTCATATCCGAGTTCCTCCTGCCCCGCCAGCACATTGACAAAGCCCACAATATCTACGACAGTACCAAATTCCGCTTTCGCATCGCCGAGCATCAAATCTCCTTCATTAAAGGAACTGAGCAGATATCCATCCAAATTATCCCAGGTTCCTCTCTCCTCATTTTTTTCTCCGTTTGCATCATACAGTTTTTTTACCGCCGTAAGCCATGTCTCTAATTGCGCGCTGTCCGCTTTGCCGTCCCTGATCCAGTTATTTGCGTCTGCCAGAAACAACATTTTTAACAGCATATGCGCGTTTTTCAGGCTCAGGACTTTTGCGTCTCCCTCGTCCGAAGCTTTCTGCACATAATCTGCAAACGACATAAGATCGCTGGTCTGACTCAGGATCCCGGCAGGCGCCTGTACCAGGAGCGGGTAAAAGCAGACCGGAAGTTCATAAAATGCCCCGTCCCGTTTATAATTGTCAGATACATTTGTAAAAAAGCCTCCGTCCTGTTCCAACTGCTGTACAAAACCGCTGATATCCGAAAGGACTCCTTTTTCGATATAACTTTCCACCGGCAGCCCGTCCAGCACAAACAGATCCGGCGCATCCCCTGCCAGTATTCTCGTATTTAACGCCGAGATTGCATCTTCCGCCGTAATTCCCTCCACACCGTTTAAGCCAATCTCAATTTTGACATAGACGTCCTGATTCCCGTTTTGATAAACAGAAGCCGCTTTTCGAAGCAGCGAAGATTCCTCCAGCGCATATATGGTCAGCTGCTTCTCAGGGACTGCGGATACTGTTTTGTTATAACTGAATTTTAACAGTTTCTCTTTGCCGGAGGAATCGGAAATATGCGCGAAAAAGTGTTCCTCATCCAGCATGATAATTTCAAACAGGGAACCCATCGTATCACCGAGCGAGCACAATTCGCCATTGATCAGCTGCTCCGCCATCCCGGCTCCCGCCTTACAGTAAAAAACACCCTGATGTGTCGCATAGACAACACCGTCCTCCTCTATGCCTTCGGTAAAAATCATCGGATACCCTCTGTCGGTATCCTTTGCCGCAAGAGCCTTATTCTGCCTGATCGCCTCATCCAATGCCGTGTTGGCATCCTCCGCACGGCTTTCCGATAAATTATAAATCAGGATCCCATGCTGTGTCACTGTGAGAAAACGATTTCCGGCAATGCCAAAGAAACCGGCTGACGGATCAGAGCAGTCCAGCTTTACTGCAGACCCGCTGTCCGTATCTATCTGATAGACGTTTTGCTCCAGAGTCATCACATAAAGATTTCCCGCGGCATCCGTTCCGCACTGCAGAACGGATGCATCGTCCCCGGTACCCGGCAGCTGCGGATTCAGATCAACAGCCGTTCCGTCCGGCGCTACTTTTTTTATTCCCGCGGCATCTCCCTCGAAATATCCTTCCAAAATGACGCCGCCGTCCGCCGTCACGCCGCTGCTGGTGACATAGGCATCTTTGATCTGTGTCTTTGTACTGTTCCAGCTTTCTCCCAGATCGGATGATGTAAGAAGATAACTGGATCCGCCCTCATCCGCAGCCATCACAACGATCGTTCCGTCCGCGCTTTTTCCAAGACACAGGATACGATCCATTGCCTCAACCGGAAGTTCCACCTGTGATTCGAGAAAACGTCCCATCTTTTCGCTCCCGTTTTCTTTCCTGTCCGCTTCTCCGCTGCCGTCATCCAGCTCATCAATTGCGGCGCCAAAAGCCTCGCTGTCTGCTGTCATATCAGCGCCTCCACACCCGGCCAGCAGTCCTGTCATCGCAGTAAATGCCAAAACTGCGCTTAAAATTTTCTTTTTCATATCATTCCTCCATAGCTGTTTTCCTTTGCTTTTCACTGACATAGTAACAAATTTCCCTTTAATTTTTCTGAAAAAACGTCTTTAATTTCACAAAATTTTTAAAGATTATTTTAAGACAGATATGCTATGATATTCTGGAGGTGATAAAACATTATGAATTTATTATTGATCGAAGATGACGAGGCTCTCTGTGATACCCTGCAATTTCAGTTAAAAAAAGAACATTTTGCCGTTACAGTCTGCCACGACGGCAGGGACGGGCTGGAATTATTTTTACAGGACGCATTTGATCTCATCCTGCTTGACCGGATGCTCCCCACTATGAACGGCCTTTTTGTTCTGAAAAAAGCAAGAGATGCTGGGATGAAAACTCCTGTCATTATGATTACCGCACTCGGAGAACTGTATGACAGAATTGAAGGACTTGACGGCGGCGCCGATGATTATATTGTAAAACCATTTGCCTTTGAGGAACTTCTGGCCCGTATCCGGTCTATCTCCCGCCGCACCGGAAAATTCCTGGAACAGGATATCCGTTCACTCGGCAACCTCTCCTATGACTCTGCGCTTCGGGAATTAAAAGGACCGACTGGACAGATTCGATTGTCTGGCCGCGAGGGGAGGCTTTTGGAAGTGTTCCTTTCGGAAACAAATACGACGCTGCGGCGTATGACCATACTTTCACGTGTCTGGGGCGCTGACGCTCCGGTTGAGGAGAGCAATCTGGATACCTATATTCACTTTCTGCGCAAACGTCTTGCCTCTGTCGGAAGCAGCGCAACTCTTGAAACAGTGCGCGGAGTCGGATACCGTATGGAAGTGCCAAAATGAAAGATCAGACAATTATCAAAAAACTGCATGTACAGCTTTCTTTTTTCCTGACAGCTGTTACCGGTACGATCTTAATCATACTAACCCTGTTTTGCCTGTTTATTTCAGAAAGCGGAATACGAAAAAATACGCTCTATTCTTTCCGCAACGAACGGGACTCTGTTATCACGCATCTGCAGACGCAAACCTCCTTTTCTCTCCAGTGGATCAATCAGGTGCAGGAAAATAACCGGTTCTATCTCTACCTCTATGACAATGGGATGCCGATCTTAAGCGCCAGACTCTATTCCACGCAAAAACGGGATGAACTTGTATCGAATGTACTCGCATATGCGAAATCAAAACATCAGCTTGATATTACAAAATCGTACTTTTCCATACTTCCGGTTTATCATGATTTTACCATTACGGATACGGATAAAAGCGCCTATTTTGTTTCCGCCGGCGTCGTATCAAAAGAAGCGAACGCGCTTGGCTATGTGCTGCTTTATCCGCTGGACAGACAGTCGCGCCAGATCCTGTCTCAGCGCATTTTATTTGCCGGAATTGACGTAATCGCTGTTTTCCTGTTGTTTTTGTTCTCCCGGATATTTATTCAGAGAATGCTTCGTCCGCTGGAAGAAAACCGAAAAAATCAGATTCATTTTACCGCATCTGCTTCCCATGAACTACGCGCGCCGCTTGCCGTGATTTTATCCAGCGCGGAGGCTGTAAGAAAAGCCGATACACAGCAGGAACAACTGCATTTTCTGCGTCTGATCCGTTCCGAAGGAGTGCGGATGCAGCGGCTGATTGCCGACCTTCTGCTGCTGACACACTCTGATTCCGGTAAACTTCCCATGCACATCGCTGACTGCCAGCCGGATCTTCTGCTGATAGACGCCTATGAAAAGTATGAACTTGCCGCAGCCGACAAACAAATCGCTTTTTCCATACGACTGCCCGAAGAGGATCTTCCCGCCTGCCGGGCGGATGCAGAGCGCATCCAGCAGCTCCTCTCCATCCTGCTTGACAATGCGCTCTCCTATACGCCAAACGGCGGCGCCATCCGGCTCTCTCTCAACTATACTGTGCTGGCCGCAAAAAAGTTCTCAGCACTGCATTGTTATGAGTATCGCGTTGCAGATAACGGCGTTTCCATTCCCGACAGCCAGAAAGAATTCATATTTGATCGATTTTATCGCGCACAAAACTCCCATACAGACAAAAAACACTTCGGTTTGGGGCTTTGCATTGCCAGGGAGATTGTAAATGCGCATCATGGAAAAATCTGGGTGGAGGATACTCCCGGCGGGGGCGCCTGTTTTTGTTTTCAGCTGATACAAAATCAGGATTCCAGTTAGGATATGACACAGACGCGGGGCTGTTGGGAAAAATTTCCCAACAGCCCCGCGTCTCCGTACCAGTACTAAGCATACAAATCTATCTTTCTGTAAGAATACAAAAGTTCTTCCTCTCTGTTCTGCTGCTGTGCCGCCAGCTCCTGTTCCTGCTGCTCTGCGGCTTCTCTTGCCTCCTGAAGCTCTTCTAACTGCTCCTCGGTCAGTTCCTCCGTCATCTCCTCAAGCTCCTCCGGAACCATCTCCTCCAACAGTTCGGTCATCTCGCCCTCGTTCTCCTGCGTCTCTGTCGCTTCGTCCGCAAGATCCTCTCTGTATTCTTCCGGCGTCTTCGGCGCATATTTCTCCGCTGCCTCGGCAATCTTTTCTCCGCGCTCTTTCGCCTCGTCCAGGACATGGCTCATCTGTTCCCGGTTAAACTGCGCCTTTGCCTCGGCAATCTGGTCTTCGTAGGAATGCAGCATATTAAGCTTTCTGGCAATCTCCGGAAGGCTGCCGCACTCCATATTCTTTAAATTTTCTTTCTGATTTTGAAAAAACGCGATCTGGCTGTCTCTCTCCGACTCTCGCTGCTGCCTTTGCTGCGTACTCTTCATCCCCCGATTGCTAAAACCGGAAACGCTGCCCAGACCAAACACCGGATTATTCTGCATGCCTATGTTCATATCTGCTCCTCCTGTCTGATTCTGCATTCTCTTTGCTGCTTCTGATCTTCATATCGGCGATTTCAGAGATAATATCAATCTGTATGTAACAAATGGAACGCAGCATTTCCACGCTGCGTTTCTGTTAAAGATATCTGAGCATATCAGCCACCAGGTTTGCCGAATGTTTCGCCGCCTCCCGCTCAAAAGTCGGATAATCCATCTCTGCGCTCTCGTCCGCTTTATCCGATATTGCGCGAATAATCACAAACGGAATCTTATTTAAATATGCCGCATGAGCAATGGAAGCGCCCTCCATTTCAGCGCAGTCGCCATGAAACTCTGAAATCAGACGTTCTTTGACCTCTTTTTTTGAGATAAACTGATCGCCGCTGACCACACGTCCGGTGATCGCATGTATGCCCGGATTTACTTTTTCACAGGAAGAAACGGCCTGTGCTGCCATCCTCTCGTCAGCCGTAAATGACAGTGTATGCAGCTGCGGCACTTCTCCGGGCGCATACCCGAAAATCGTCACGTCCACATCATGGTGGAGCGCATCTTTCGAGATCAGAATATCACCGATATCAAGACTTGCATTCAGCGAACCTGCCACACCGGTATTAATAATGTGCGTGACACGAAACAGATCCGCCAGAATCTGTACGCAAAGAGCTGCATTGACTTTCCCGATGCCGCACCGCACAATCACGACTTCCGTGCCGTTTAAGCTGCCCTCATAAAAATCCATGCCGGCTTTTTGTACCGTATTTCTCAAAAGCATCTGCTTCTTTAACGTCTCGATTTCCAGCTCCATTGCCCCGATAATTCCGAATTTTTCCATAAATTTTGTATTCCTTTCTACTGATCCGTTGTCAAATATTTCACCCAGACTGCCATCTCGCCCGGTTTTCGATTGCCCCAGCTGTGATACGGCACAAACGTAAGTGACGCCTCATCGAATGCCGGCTTTTGAGCGGAATAAAGACTTTCGCCTTTTCTGCTTCTGACACGCCTGCCCGACGCATGAAGCACTACTGTCCCGCCCATCAGATCCGGTTCGAACGTCTCCCGAACCGGCGCCCCGGTGTCCGCATAGAGCGCCGCTAAGTTTTCTCCGTTGTCTTCCTCTTCGAGACAATAGACAAGCGGCCCGCGCATCAGGGCCGTTTTTCCGGTATCCGCATGAACGGCCGGGTTTGCATAAATAAACTGCGCCGTCATATCAAATGTAAATACAATACGCTGATGGTCCCACATTTCGCGAAAAACAGCATAACCATGCTCCACCTGCGGCGCAACAGATGTCCCGTCTATCGTGAAACGGGGATTTTTTGCGTAGGCGGGGATGCGAATCCGCAGTTCGAAAAGAGAAAATTCTGATTCGCCAGCCGCCGCATCCGATCCCTCCATATGCAGCCGGATTCCGTCTGCGGTATGATTTGTTTCTCTGCCGGAATCGACCTGCAGCTGTACTCTTCCCTCATAAGGAAACCGGCTGTCAACTTTTACTGTCAGCGGCGCTCCGTTCTGTTCTGTCTCAATGGAACATCCGGCAAACAAATTCAGCCAGAGCGCATTTTTTTCGACAAAGCAGACATACTCGCCAAGAGACGCAAGCGTTCTTGTAATATTTGGCGGACAGCAGGCACAGCCAAACCATTTCTGCCGAACCGGCTTAACATGGTTTTTATCTGTCATCGGAATACAGTTTTCGGGCCAGACCTCCAGCGGATTTACATAGAAGAAACTTTTCCCGTCCATCGCAATACCGGACAGCACCGTATTCATAAGCGCAAGTTCCATTGTATCAATATAACAGGCGTCTCCGCTGATCTGTGCCATTCGCCGGCAAAAAAGCGCAAATCCTATCGAGGCACAGCTCTCGGAATAATTGGTATCGTTCGGCAAATCGTAATCAACAGTAAAACGCTCTAATGTGCCGGAACTGCCAATCCCGCCGGTAAGGTACATTCTTTTTTCCACAATATTGCGGTACAGATTTTCACAGGCCTGCCACAGGGCGAAATCCTGGCAGGCATATGCCAGATCCGCCATGGCGCAGTAGAGATAGACGGCACGAACGGCATGGCCTTCCGCGGTTTTTTGTTCCCGCACCGGCAGATGATTCTGCCCATACAGATTGAGATAAGGATTATTGTCATGCCAGACGTCAATATAGTCGTTCCTGCCGCTCTCCGTAAACAGGTAATTTGGTTCACAGCCTCTGCGGTTGACGAAATCATATGCCATATTTAAGTATTTCTCTTCTCCTGTGACGTCGGCAAGTTTTACCAGCGCAAGCTCAATCTCCTCATGGCCGCAAACCGCATTCTCATAGCGCTCTGTGTGAAAAACATCGCAGATCAGATCAGCCGTCTTTCTCATAATATTTAAAAACCGGTCTTTGCCGGTCACTTTATACCAGGCGACGGCCGCTTCGATAAAATGTCCGGCCGTGTACAGTTCGTGCCCCTCTTTTAAATTCTTAAACTGTCTGCCCGGATATCTTATTGTAAAATAAGTGTTGAGATATCCGTTCTCTTCCTGGGCGCTGCCCACCAGCTCAATTGCCTCGTCCGCAAGCTGTTCCAGTTTGGGATTCTGTTCATAGGACAGGGAATATGCGACAGCCTCCAGCCATTTTGCCAGATCCGTATCCTGAAACACCCATCCCGAAAAATCGCCCTGCTCTAACCCGGCTGCAATACGGAAGTTGGAAATACAATGACTTGGTTCGGCGCCTTCCACCTCGTCGTTTAACGCGCGCCACTGGTACGGGAGAATCTCTTCTGTCACAAGCTTAGTATAGCGGTTCCAAAACGCATCGTTTATCCTGATATGGTTCAGTGATATTAATTCAGGCTTTAATTTTTTCACTTTAATTTCCCCCAATCAGGACTGGACGCTGATCGAAATTGTCAATGTTCCGTTTTGTGCGGATGATTGAATTACAATCGGAGCGGAATAGATATTTTTAAATTTCAAATCCAGTGCGGTTCCGGATATTGTTGCATCCATTCCCTGCGGAATATAACTCATACTCAAAGAATGCGGATGACGCTCGGTAGCCGGGATGCCGGCCGTCACCATCGCCGCATACAATGTGGAGGAAACCTGACAGATCCCCCCGCCCGTTCCCATCGTCATCTTGCGCGCCACGATGACAGGTGCACTGACATAACCGTTTGCAGCCGTACGAGGAAGAATGGTATTGCTGAAAGAAAATGTCTCTCCCGGATTTACAGTCACATTATGAATCCGTTCCGCTGCCACCTTGATATTTGTAGCGCGCGATTCGTTCTCTTTGTAATGTGTCGTATATGTCCCGCTGAGCGCGGCCGTCGAAACACCTGTACCCGCATTCGTCTGTGTGCCGGCAGCTGCCGTCGTGCCCGCAGAGGTTTTCGTATAACGCTCTCCGTTTGCGGTTGCGATCCTGCCCTCGGCTCTTCCGCAGGAGAGATAATGGTCATAGTACGAACGTAAACGGTCGCCATACGCCGCATTTAAATCTTCATAGCGTTCGCGGTAAGCATTGACGTTAAATTCCGCGCTTCCGCTTCTGCCCTCGGCAATCCCATAATTTAAAAAATGGGAAAAGAGCGCCGCATCGTTTTTGCCGTATGCTTTGGCAAGATCCGGATATGTTGCGTAATAATAAGAGGCGTCAAAAATGGTACGATACGCGCTCTGGGATGCAGCCGACATGTCGACAGGATGTGCAGTCAAAAGGGCCGCACAGGTAAAAAGCGATAAAATTCCGGCCAATATTCTGTTTTTTCTCATAGAAATCCTCCGTTTTCATATTAATACTTCACAATGTTATATTAACAGGAAACACAGAAAAAATCAATTCTATTACCGCTTTTGGCGCGAAATCTCATGCGCTTTTCATATGTCAAACGGCTTTGCACATGTTAAGGCAAGAGATAAGCCGCATCTATTCATTGGTTTTGCAAATCCTCAAATGTTAAAATCACTTTAAATAAGTCGCCGTCTATTTTCAATGTAAAATCTCCGTGCATCAGATCCATAAGGCTGGCGGCAATGGATAATCCAAGCCCGTTTCCCTCCGTGTTTCTTGCACTGTCGCCGCGCACAAACCGCTCCATCAATTCGTCGCTTTTGACGTTTAATTCGCGTGATGATGTATTGCGGAAAATCAACATGATTTTCCGTTCTTTTTCTTCTATATTAATATATACACGGGTCCGTGGCTGTGCATATTTACAGATATTATTCATCAGATTGTCGATCACGCGCCAGAAGTGCCTGCTGTCCGCCATAATATAAACCGGCCGATCGGGCTTTTGTATTTTCAGTTCCAAATCTGCCGACGCAAGTTTTTCTTCAAACTCACCGACTGTCTGTGTCAGGAATACGCCCGCATCCAGTTTTTCCATTGTAACGCTTAAATTTCCGGTTGACGCTTTTGACGCTTCGATTAAATCTTCAATCAACTTTTTCAGACGGGCAGACTGCCGCTTCAATACCTCCAGATATTCCTCTGCAGCTTCATTGTGCAGCTCCTCCTTTTCCAGCAGATCCACATAGTTGATGATGGAGGTAAGCGGCGTTTTGATATCATGCGATACATTCGTAATTAATTCTGTCTTAAAATGTTCACTTTTCATGCGCTCTTCCACAGCACGGCTCATCCCGTCTCTTATACTGTTCAAATTTTCTCCGTGACGCTTAAACTCCCAGAACATTCTGGATGTATCTGTCTGGTACTTTAAATCCCCTGCCGCCAGACGCTCTGCACCCTTTTGCAGCTGCTCCATCTGAATTGCCATGACAATGAGAAAGCCCACAAAAACTGTGGTCTGCAACAGACAGAGCACAAAGATGAAAAACGGGATATACCTGTGACTGCGTATCCACAGAAGCGCCAGCATCTGAAAAAGTGCATAAAGTCCTGAAAAGAGCAGCAATTTCTTTAATAACGACAAATTTTTAGCGCAAAGTTCCGCTGCTCTCCGCAACATGCTGCATATTCTGTATACAATTGTATTTTTGCATAATACGTCTTTTTTGATACGAACCACAATACCAAGCAGTACGGCCGCTCCAATCATAATAATCAGAAGCATCAGCAAAAAAGCCAAAACGATACATAAAATTCTGTACTCGCGATATAATTCCCGCATCACCGATACCGTAAACAACATCAGAAAATATTCCATAACAAATGAAGCTACCAAATACAGTTCAAGCGGAAGTCTGTTTAATCCTTTTATCCTGATTTCTCCCTTTTCCCCGTTTATTCCGGCAAGAACAGCCATCCGCCAGAACAGCAGCAGTCCTGCCACAAAGGAAACTACAAAAACCACATATATGTTGTACCGCATCGCGCACGCAATCGACACAACCGTATTCGCCTGCGTGAACAGATCCCCGGAAATCCCGTATCCAATCCCCTCTTTGGGCAGTATACTGACTACAAAATAGTTTCCTGCCGCCGACTCCTCTGTCTCATGTGTCACCACTGCCGTTCCATATGAATTTGGATCAAACAGTGAATTGGAATACAGAAACTCCGTATCATCGTTTACCGTAAAAGAACAGACATACAGCTGCGGCGATTCCAGACTGATCTGTTCTGTAAAGTTGCGTTCCAGATATACGTTGTCGCGATTCAGGTTATATCCGTCTATTATTTCCGCTTCAATAATTCCATATTGGAAATTCAGTTCAGAAAGTTCTTTCTTTTGGGAATTTCCGCTTAAGTAGCCATGAAGCGCACGCACCGAATAGTTATAGGCCGCAAATTCATAAAATTCCCTGCGGTATTCCGTCTCGGTCCGGTCATAGAAATCCTCCTCGTAGAGAAAAATAATGCCGATCAGAGAAAACAGACAAAACGCTGCACAGATCATAAAAGCAGCCCATGCGATCATCTTTTTCACAAATAATTTTTGTTTCATTTCAACCTCTTTCTATTTTGTAGCCTCTGCCCCACACTGCCTTTAAATGGCGCGGTTCCGCCGGATTATACTCCACTTTCTCCCGCAGATGCCTGATGTGTACGGCAACCGTATTTTCCGAGCCGATCGGATAATCATTCCAGACTTTTTCGTAAATTTGTTTCGGAGAAAACACTTTGCCTGGATTTTCCATCAGCAATTTTAAGATATCGTATTCGGTCGGCGTAAGTGCAATCAGCTCCCCATCCCGGGTCACTTCTTTTTCCCGGTCGTTGAGCTCGATCCCGCCAATCGCCAGGATATCCTTTTGAGGAGCGCCGCCTCCTAACTGCATATACCGCCTTAACTGGGAACGGACGCGCGCTAACAGTTCCACAGGGTTAAACGGTTTTGTAATATAATCGTCGGCGCCTACATTCAGCCCCAGGATTTTATCGGTATCCTCACTTTTGGCAGTCAGCAGTATAACCGGAACGTTACTGTTTTCTCGTATTTTTACCATCGCAGAGATACCGTCCATCTCCGGCATCATAATATCCATCAGAATCAGATGAATTTCCTCCTGCTGCAAAATACGAACAGCTTCTTTTCCGTTATATGCTTTCTTTACGCCATACCCATCCGAGATCAGATAAATCTCCAGTGCGGATACGATATCCTTTTCATCATCGCAAATCAGTATATTGTACATATTTTTTCTCCTTTGCATTGCTGTCTTCTATTTTAAAGGAATGATTATGAAGTTAACAGAGGGGAAATGATTAAGATTTGATAAAGATACAGAAAAAACGGAGGAACCGGGTGAGATCATCTTATTCCGGTTCCTCCGCTCTTTACATAATTCCCATAATTTTTACATAATCCTGCGTCTTATCACGCATGATTTCAAATCCCTGTCCAATATTTTCCAGCGTATATCTGTGTGTGATCAGCCTCTCCGGCATCACCGCTTTTTGCAGAAGACGGTCGCATACATAATGCCAGTCATCCTCACGGCTTCCCGTAAAGGAAGAATTCCAGGTTCCCGCTATCGTCAGCTGATTTCTCAGAATTTTCCAGTAAACCGACTGGGAAAGCCTGATATCGGAAGCAGGATTGCCGGTCAGCACAATACGCCCCGCCGGAGCCGTATTGTCCACCGCCATACAAATCGTCTCGTTTTTTCCGACACACTCAAAAAACACGTCCACGCCGGCGTCCTCCGTCAGTTCTGACAGGCGAAATCCAACATCGCTTTTCGTACTGTCAATATAGCACGATTCGCGTATTCCCATACTGAGCACAGACTGTTTTTGAAATTCTTTGTTGCCGATGACAAAAATATGATCCGTCCCGATCCCCTGCTGCGTTCTGATGTCAAGTAAAAACTGAACAAGAAGCAGCCCAATTGTACCAAGCCCGCAAACGGCAATGCGAGCCGCTGCATCCGTTTTCCCCGCGCTGTCGGCATATGTGTCGATTCCCGCCTTTCGGATTGCATGTACGGCGACAGCCATCGGTTCCATCATAGCCGCCTGCTCGTAGGAAATATCTTCCGCCAGCTCAATCAGGTTCTCTGCCGGAACAGCCACATATTCTGCAAATCCCCCGTTTGCGCGCGAACCAAGATAGCTGTAGCGGCGGCACATCTCGTAGAGCTTTTTCTGACACGGCATACAGGTCCGGCACGGAATCAGCGGAAACACGCCGACGCGCTTTCCTCTCCACCTGCTGTCTGCGCCTGCCCCGATGCTTTCCACAATTCCGGAAAATTCATGCCCCAAAATCAGCGGATAAAAATATGCGCCTGTTTTGTATGCTCTCGGAATATCCGAACCGCAGATCCCGGCCGCCCTGACGGCAACCAATACCTCATTTTCTCCCGGATCCGGAACTGCCGTATCTTCAATCCGTATGTCTCCCAATTGATGTAAGATAAGTGCTTTCATGCCTGTTCCCCCTTTATCGCGGCTTCACGGTGATTCAAATCTTTACGGAAAATCCGGACGCCATTTATGGTATTCTTTTCCTAAATCGTTCCAGATCTGCCTGTGTTGTAATCTTAAAATTCTGCTCATCCCCGGCCGTCATCACCACATCCATCCCCGCAAGAACAGCGGGTTCGGTGGAACCCTGGATTGAGCGAATACGGTCCGGCAAAAGAGCCATGTTCGCCTTTAAATATTTCCCCAGCACAAACACCTCCGGCGCCTGACCGGCAAACACCTCGCTACGCGTCAAAAGCGACGAAATCTTTTTTCCGTCCACACTCAAATATACCGTGTCTTTCATCGGCAGAACCGGCACGACGCCGTCGTTTCCCTCCGCCGCCAAAAGGCAGTCCGAAACCTGTTTCTCCGAGAGGCAGGGCCGCGCGGCATCATGGATCAATACATAATCCGCATCGGATGCATACTTCCTAATATCGGTCAGCCCATTGAGAATGGAAAGCTGCCTGTTGTCTCCCGGCCGGGAAAATCCGCGAAATTTTCCTTTTTTATCATAAGATGACAGCCACTCCCGTATCCTGCTCTGCCATAATTCATCTGCTACTATCTGTACCGCATCTATTTTTTCATGGGAAAAGAGTCGTTCCATACACCAGGTTATTATCGGTCTGTTACTTACTTCCAGATACTGTTTTGGGACAGCCGCCCCCAGACGGCTGCCTGTGCCGCCGGACAAAATCAATGCTGTGTTCATGCTTTTTGTTTCCTTTTGTTTTGTTTATCTAAGTTCTTTTGAATTTTTTTCGAAACGTCGTGCGCCGGTGCGCCGTCTTCTCCTGACCGACATTCTCTCAAAAGCAGCTTGCCGTTCTTCCAGCTCTGCCTGTTTCTTTTCCAACTCTGCCCATCTTCTTTTCATCTCTTTCCGGCTTTCTGCCAGCTCCTTCTGGTCTTCATCCAATTGTCTCTGTGCTCTGGCTACTTCAATCTGCATCTTATCCAATCTGGTTTTTGATCTGTCATATTCGGACTGTCTTCGTTTTAATTCCGCTGCTTTCTCTGCCAGCTGTGCATCTCTCTCAGCCATCATCCTGTCTAACATATCTGGCATTGCGATCCCTCCTTTCACTTCTTCATCTGTTCGCCTGTTAATATATGCTGCATACCGGTCGTCCTGTTTCACACTGCTGATAGCATACCATGTCTCCCTGTGGTGCGCAACGATATTCTTTAACTTCTTCTCGTTGTAGTGTTCGGAGAGCATAGTAAAAAATGCTTTTAAATCACCCTCAAATCTGTCAATCTGTTCCTCCGTCATATGACGCGCATCAATCAGGTTGATCTGATAATTTCTGATATACTGTCCTGCCCATTTTCTCCGGTGATCGGGTATATCAAACAAATCATACAGCTGGGTCGGCCCGTCCCATTTTCTGGAACCAACATATAAAATCAGGGATATTACCGGCATAATTTTCGTGCCTTTGGGGCTTCCCTCCCCATACCTGAAACGGCAGTTCTTTTCCTTTGCCGCCGCTGCCCTCTGCCTGCACTGATAATCATACTGCAAAGCATCCAGCAGCATATCGCGTACCGGCATATAATAATGGACAGACGTTTGTTCCTCCACACCCAATATAATGCGAAACGATAATCCCGAATCGGATATTTTTGCCGTATCTCTTAACCGTTCCACATACTCCACCGCCCCTGAAAACAATTCCACAGGAGTATCCAATACCGTGTCGACGTCATTCAATTTCTCCGGCCTGATCTCCTTTTTTCCCTCAAAAACGGCTACATTAAATAACTGTGAAAAAATTTCCGGAATCTTAATAAACGCTTTCATCGCTTTGTCGGGTTTCCCCATAAATAATAACCACGCTCCGATCATATTATATATTACTGATTATTGCATAGACCGGTCAAATTTACAAATAAAATATTTCTAAAATAGTAGTTTATCGATATTTTTCTGCGTCTCTCCATATAGCCTGTTTTTTTAACAGAAAATCGGATACATCGGTCGGTTAAAATTTTTCCAAACTGTTCCGGTCGAACTTTTTCTCTTAGTAACGTTGCAGACTTTAACACTTCTCTGTATCAAGTTCTTTCCTATAAGAGAAAAAACAGTTTATCCGGTTCCAAATACCGTTTTCGGAAACTCTCTTTTGATTTTTTCCAGCAGCGTCCTGTTGGCCGGAAGCCATGCGGCGCTGTCAATTTCATCCAGGCTCATCCATTTCGCATCGCTGTGTACGTTTAACGCAGGACTGCCGGATACGATGCGGCCGAGAAAGCACTGCATGGACAAATGAAAAGACGGATAATCATATTCCACGGTCTCATAGAGTGCGTCGATCCCGATTTCTATGTTAAGCTCCTCTCGTATCTCGCGTACCAGCGCTTCGCGGTCTGTTTCCCCGGGCTCCGTTTTCCCGCCCGGGAACTCCCAGAAACCGCTCCATTTGCCCGCTGCCCGCCGTGCGGCGAAAATCCGATCGTCCTTTCGCAAGATAGCTGCCACAACCCTGACTGTTTTCATTTTTTTCCTCCTAAAAAAATATAACGCCTGGGATACAGGCGTTATATTTTTTAATTAATGATGTCTGCCGCCATGGTGGCCACCACCGCCATGATGGTGCGATCCGCTGATCGTGCAGCCGTCTACACCGCAATTATTGTGCGTATGATCGCCTGCAATTGTACAGCCGCCGACTCCACAGCTTCCATGTGTGTGATCGCCTGTTATGTTGCATCCGTCGATCCCGCAGGTACTGTGTGTGTGATCGCCGACTATCGTACACCCGCCGACTCCACAGCTTCCATGCGTGTGATCGCCTGTTATACTGCATCCGTCGATCCCGCAGGTACTGTGTGTGTGATCGCCGACTATCGTGCAGCCGCCGATTCCACAGCTTCCATGCGTGTGATCACCCGTTATGCTGCATCCGTCAATCCCGCAGGTACTGTGCGTATGATCGCCGACTATCGTACAGCCGCTTATCCCGCAGCTCCCGTGCGTATGCTTGCCTGTAATCGTGCAGCCGCTCACATCGCAGGTACTGTGCGTGTGATCGCCGACTATCGTACAGCCGCTTATCCCGCAGCTCCC
>CAMUHN010000029.1 GCA_947088675.1 uncultured Roseburia sp. | reverse complement strand
CGGAAATATAATCAGTGATGAAACGTTCCGCGCCCTCATGGCCGGAAAATAAAAGGAAAGGAGAACCGCAACTTAGGACGCAGAAACCGAAAAAACCGACTTACCGAACCACCCAGAAACCGAACTACCCAGAAACCGAACTACCGAATTACAGTCCGATTGCTATAACAGGCAATGGAACAATCAAAAAAATATCTGGAAATACTATTGTCAGATGATGTTTCCGGAAGTATGATAGATTATGATGAAGTGTTGGATATTTTGAACATGAAAAAAAGAATCCGACAGGCAAAAGCCCTGCATCCATATGAAATCCACCATACAGAAAAAAGCGGATGGTTTACCGAAATAGACGACATATCGGCTCCAACGGGGAAACGCAAAATCCGCAAGAGCAGTGAGGAAAAGCTGTGGGATGCACTGGCGGCATGGTACATTGACAATTCAGACAGGAACATAACGTTTGAACAGCTCTACGAAAAATGGATTAACTGGAAAACCACACCGAATAACAGTGAAAACATTAAGCGTCTGCGTATGTCATGGAAAGCTTATTATCTGGATGAGCCTTTAAGCAGGGAACTTCTTGAAAAGCCGTTTGCACGAATCACGACGCTTAACCTTAGGGAATGGGCGGAGGGGCTTATGAAAAAGCATCTTCCGGACAAACGGAAATTCAGCAGGATGTTTACTATCATTAACCAGTGCTACGAATACGCTTCGGATGAAGATATCGCAATCGTGCCCGAAAACCTGTGGCAGAAAGCACGTAAGAAGCTGAACAAAAGCCTTGTCACATCCAGACCGACAGCAAGCGACGAATCACAGGTATTTACAGATGAGGAACGCAGACGGATTAAGCAGATGGTCTATGAAGATCTGGAACGCTACAAAAAACAGCCCACAAGCGCGGGTTTGCAGATTCTTTTCCTTTTTGAGACCGGTTTAAGGATTGGCGAATGTTGCGGCCTGAAATGGTCTGACGTAAAAGGAAACCGCCTTTATATCCAGCGGCAGGCAACAAATGAGGGGGTAAAGGACAAGACAAAAACAGTTTCCAGTTTCCGCAGTATCCCGCTTACGGCAGAAGCAGAGCGGATTTTAAAGGAAGTAGACGTTTTCAATAAAGAGCATGGCTATAATGCAGAGTGGATTTTCCAGAGCGGCAATCCGGACTATGGCTACCGGCTAAGCTACAACGCCGCTGACCGGAAGCTCCGGAAGCTGTGCGCACGTATGGACACTGTGACAAAAAGCCCCCACAAGTGCCGCAAGACCTGCATCAGCACACTGCTGGACAATCCGGATATCAACAACCGTACCGTACAGCGTTTTGCCGGACACCATGATCTGGCAACCACTTATAATTATTACAATTTTGAGCGGAAATCACAGGAAGAACAGGCGGAAGCGATTGACCGGGCACTCCGGCTTTCATAAAAGTACGAACCGTACCGAACGTACCGTCGGTCTGATAGGGAAAAAATAAGGGAAACCATTGATTTTACTGGCTTCCCTTAACAAAAAAATAGAGCGGGTGATGGGAATCGAACCCACGTATCCAGCTTGGAAGGCTGGTGTTCTACCATTGAACTACACCCGCGCAGTACTGCAGCGATACTATGTATATCTGCTGCTTATCAACTGCAGACACAAGACCACTAAAACATTTATGCAAAGCACCTGTCTTAAGCCCCTGCATCATATTACCCACAACGCAAAAATAATTATAATGAACTACTCTTAAAATGTCAAGTCTTTTTTCAAATATTTTATTTGAACAAATATGAAATAGATTTGCAAATATTGCTGTGAGCGGCATAAATTGTAACCTGCTAACCCCGATGAAATACGTTCCTGAGCCTGTCATCTCCAAGCAGCACTTCTTTCGCTCTCTCCCGATATTTCTCCTCATGCAGATAAGTATATCGAAAGGGTTTTATCGCCGGAGCCGCGTCAATTGCTTTCAGATATTGCTCTGCATCCAGATTCAGCGTTTTTACATAATCCCAGAATCCGGTTTTCTCAAAAACTGCGTTTACGCGCACAAATCTGTGATCCTGCACAACAGCCATAAGATAGGTGGCAATACCAACCTGTACGCCGTGCAGTTGTGGATGATCCGACATTTTATCAAGCGCATGCGAAATCAGATGCTCACTGCCGCTTGTCGGTGCGCTTGATCCTGCAATTTCATTCGCAATACCGCTCATTGCAAGAGAATCGAGCAGTTCCTTTAAAAACAGCGCATCCTGAATTGTCTCGTACGGCGTACGGACAAAACTGTTCACCGCCTTTTTTGCGATCATCATCGCAAAATCATTGACAACGGCTGCGCCATGTTCCTGTTCAAACTGCCAGTCATAAAGAGCCGTTATTTTCGATACCATATCTCCGATTCCGGAATATAAAAAATGTTTGGGTGCACTGCGAATCACCTGCGTATCCGCAATAATACCGTATGCCATCTTTGCTGGAAGTGATTTCCTGCGCCCATTCACAAGCAGCGACGCACTTGCGCTGGAGAATCCGTCGCTGGATGCCGAAGTCGGAACACTGATGAACGGAAGTTTTAATAAATACCCGCAATATTTTGCCGCGTCAATTACTTTTCCGCCGCCGATTCCAATTACTGCCTGCGTTTTCGACGGAATGGAAAACGCCAAATCCGATATCGCCGTTACATCCGCCGTATCCATCTCCTGATATTCCAGAACATGAATCCCAGCCGCTTTCAGAGATTCCATCACATCCAGTCCAAACAGGTCAGTCAACCCATTCCCAAACAGGATGACAACATGTGTAAGCCCCGCCTCCTGTAAATATCTGCCAATCTGTTTTAATGCCCCCGCTTCCACTTTGAGGATGGATGGGATTGCAATATATCTGCCGTTCACCGCACTCAAATTTCAATTCCTCCCGTCTGCCGTATTTTTTTCGCCATGATATCCCCATGTCGCAGCTTCGCTGCGACTTATATCTGCAACGTGAACTTTATTCACGTGTGAGACTTAGAACTTCCCCGTGAAGCAGCCCCTGCTGCATACTTTAGAAGTTCTTCTCACACTGATATCTTACGCAGATTGAAAGCATAAGTCAAATCTTTTTGTCCCGGAAAAGCGCTCGCCGGTTTCCTCCAATTAACGCTTATCCTGTTCGTAATCCACAATTTAGCAGTTTCTGCGGATTTTTATCAGACGCAGAACATCATTATACAAACTCCCTTTATCCTCTAAGTCGATCATTAACCATCTTTGTCCGTTTCCTTCTTCTGTCTGATGATATATTTCAGATAATTCAGGTGTACATTCCGGCAAAATTGCTTCAACGGACGCTTTTTCTTTTGCTCCTGCAACAATCATAACTGTAAAATAGCATTCCCGCGGATATATGGTACATAATGTTTTCCCGGCTTTTTTAAATTTAATGTTCCATCCCTTTTCCCAACTACACGAACTGTATTCTATTTTTTCAATACATTGATATATCTTCCTGATTTCTGAACAAAATTGCACGAAGACGGGATTTTTTACATATTCACTTATTTCCTGAAAGGAAGGGCAATTTTTCTTATCCTGTAAATCAGTCATACGGATACGTTCCTCCTGATTTCGATTTTTATATTTTAACTCATTTTCTGCTTTCCCACAAGAGCCAAATACGGAACACAATCACTTCCGGCTCTAAATCGCACTTGCCATTCCATTCTAACTGGGATACAATAGAAAGAATAAAATAACATTGCCTGCACAAAGACAGGAAAACCAATTTGATTGCGGTGCAGGAGGGGAGATTTTTATGATTCAAATACCTATGACTTCAGGCAGGATTCTGGAACGTTCTACCCTGTCTTCCCTGAATGCCAATTGCTCCAACGATTTTGTCTGCGCAGAAAACGTTTTATCGCTCAATACACGAAAACAAAAAAACAGAGCAGCCTTATCCGGACGGACGATTGGATCCGCCAAAACGGCTTTGCCCCCGGCCGGGCGGGCAGGCAGCGCGCAAAGGAATGACTCTCCTGCCCGGACGCCGGTTTCGGCTCCGCCCGACATGCGTATGCCCTCACTGCTCCATCCGGTTTCAAAAGGCCAAAAATCGCTTCTGTTGGACGGTAATCTTCCACGGGTCTATGCATGTTTCGGCTGGAATGTAAAAAACCCGGACTGCGACGTCGATGTCTCGGCATTTCTGTTAAACCAGTCCGGAAAAGTCATCGGCGATCCCTGGTTTGTATTTTACGGGCAGACGCAAAGTCCCGACCGCAGTATCTGTCTAAAAGAGCATGCAAATGACGACCGGGAACTGATCACCATAGACTTTACAAAATTAAATCCTGCCGTGAAAAAAATTGTTTTCGTGATGACGATCCATGAAGCGTTCGAAAAGAAGCTGCATTTCGGAATGTTAAAGGATGCCTATATCCGGATACTGAATCCGTCAGACAGACGTGAACTGCTCAGTTTTCGTCTGACCGACTATTATACAAACGTGATCTCCATGGCAATCGGGGAAATCTATCAGCACAACGGCAGATGGAAATTTAATGCAATCGGAAACGGTCTGGCAAGAGATCTTGCGGGACTTTGCGAATTTTATGGAGTTCAGGTTGTCTGAACACAAGGAGGAATCTATGCTGACATTTGAGACTGTCAATGAACTGACTTTAAAAGTCACCTGCACCGGAAATGACGTTTTATTCACAAAAGCCGGCGCCTTTATCGCAGGAGACAGCTGCCACGGAAAAAATTACAAATTTGAAAAACTTCTGCTCGGACCGCAGAACAGCCTGGGCCAGGCGGCATTAGGCTCGCTGCTGCGGCGTGTAACAGGGGAAAATATCCCGCTGATGAAAGTCACGTTCTCCGGCAATTCCGTTACCTATTATGCCTGTTACGGCCAGCATGTCGTTGTATACAAACTGGCCGTAAACGAGGTAGTCTCCGTCGAATCGGAAAATCTGCTTGCCTTTACAAACGACTGCAAATATGACGTTCGCTTTCTTGGCTGCGGCGTCCTCTCCCAGAAAGGCCTGGCAACGACAACACTGACCGGTAAGGGCCCAAATGCCTATGTCGCCGTCATCTGCGACGGAAATCCGATCGTCTTAAACAATGTGAATACCAGCAACACCATCTGCGTTGATCCGGATGCCGTTATCTGCTGGATGGGCCAGTCCGGCTACTGCGACCCGCATATTACGACGGATCTCTCCTGGAAAACATTTATCGGGCAGGCCTCCGGCGAATCCTATTCTTTTGAATGGGACAGCAATCAGCCTGTCTGCGTAGTCGTCCAGCCCTCGGAGCGAAAAGGCGGAATCAAAATCGGCATTGACTGATCCCGTCCGTTTGAACCGTCTGTCTGAAAGGATTGAGCCGCAGCGCAGCTGCGGCTCAATCCTTTCGGAGAATCCAACGCCATACATGGCTTTTGATTCTCTGGCGTGAAACTTAGTACGTCTTGGCGAAATGCCCATTGGCATGAGCCTTAGATGTACTTTTCACGCTACTCCACTGTAATCACATCTTTTAACACATAGTGGAACGTCGGAGCCGAACTGTTTTCGTTTTCCATATAGCCCTGCTTCAGATCACAGACATCTGTCTCATCGTTCGGGTCAACTCCCGTATAATCCCCCTGGAACACCTGCAAACCTCCCTTTTCAAACTGCCTGGTCAGATCTTCTATCACTTCTTTTGTCCCCTCTGCCGCGATCAGCTCATTTAATTCCAGCATTTGAACCCATCCCTCGTCAAACCCTGCGCCGATATCATTGCCGTTTTTGTTCCCCCGCATACAGTCCTCAATTTTTTTCCCGTCAAATACGGCCTGCACTGCCGCGAGAATATAGGGCTCCCAGTTTATTTTGCAGCCGACCAGATAAGTTGTCGGAGCTATATCAGCCATACTCTGGTTGTAGCTCACATGATAGACAGCCTGCGACCGCATAGTTTCTTCGCATGCCGCAGCCGGGCCTGCCGTATCCGAATGCTGTGAAAGAATCACACATCCTTCTGCAAGCAGCCGGGCCGCATACTTTTTCTCCAGCGCATAGTCGCTCCAGGAATTTGTATATGTCACTGTCATCTCTGCTTCCGGAACGACAGACCTGACCCCAAGAAAAAAAGCGGTATAGCCGGAGATTACTTCCGGATAGGCAAATGCGCCGATATAGCCGACTTTTGCCTGGCTCCTGTCAATCACGTTTTGCCCGATCAGCTCTCTAAGCTTCATACCGGCCACGACGCCGGAGATATAACGCCCCTGATAGATTGCTCCCATAAACGTGTGATAATTGGAATATACCGGCTCTTCATTGGCATTTGCGCAGGTCGCCTGGCAAAACTGGATATCGGGATAACGGCCCGCAAATTCTTTTGCTTTGTTTCCGTAGGCAAAACTTGTAGAGAAGATCAAAGCGCATCCTTCGTCGACCAGTTCCTGCAGAGCCTCCTCCTCGCCCCCATCCGGCACATTGTATTTCGCAATTGTTTCCACACGATCACCATACTCCCGTTCAACCGCCGACTGCGCTTTTATAAAGTTTGAGGTATAGGAAGTGCTGGCATCCCCCACGTAGAGAAAACCGATTTTCATAGTACGATCCGCGTCATCATGAAAACACAGAACACGGAAACCAGTAACCGCAAACAGCACCAGAAGCGCGCTGAACACCGCTGTCAAATAGATACGTTTCATTCCTCTTATCCTTTCCCGCCGCTTTGATTTTATCCGGCCTGATATAACTGTTCCATATTGATAGCGCCTTTCTCAATCAGCTTTAACAGAATATCGACAAGCTGCGGGTCAAACTGTGTGCCCCGTCCCTTTTTCAATTCTTCCAGAACAAAATCCAGATCAAGCTTCCTGCGGTATACACGATTTGCCGTCATAGCGTCGAATGCGTCCGCGATTCCGATAATTCTCGCATTGATCGGAATCTCCTCCCCTTTTAATCCATGCATATAGCCCTTGCCATCATACCGCTCATGATGATAAAGCGCGCCTTCCTCCACATTTTTTACCGAAGTAAAATTCTTAAGTATTTCCGCGCCCTTTAGCACATGAGATTTCATAACGGCATATTCCTCCTCTGTCAGTCTTGCAGGTTTGTTTAAAACACTGTCCGGTATACCGATCTTACCGATATCGTGAAGCAGAGCCGTCTTTCGAAGCTCCTCGCATGATTCCCTGTCAAACCCCAGTTCCTCTGCAATCAATACGGAATACTCGGAAACGCGAATGGAATGCTGGCTTGTATTTTCGTCTTTTGCATCAACGGTTCTTGCGATTGTTAAAATTGTCTCATTTGCCAGTTCTACTTCCCTCTTCTGCAAATTTAATGTTTTCTGTATCTGCGTCCGGAAAAAAAGCCAGGAGAGATAGACAATCGCAAGAGCAAAGACCACGATCACATAAAGCCGGAACCACCAGAAATCATAAATCTCTTTTTCTTTCACAATGCGAAAAACACGTTCCGCCGTCACATTTTTTCCTCTCCTGTCAAGAATTGAGAGATGAAACGTATACGCTCCCGCCGGCAGATTCTGGTAGGAAATCTCGGACAGACTGCTTTGCGCGAGTACCGTCGGCTCTTTTTCGTATCCTTCCAGCCAGACACCGACAAACGGATCATTCATCGTATAATTTACGATTTCCGGCATCATCTTAAAAGTACGTACTCCTCTTTGCAGACGAATATCCTCACCTCTCTCAACAGGATAATCAATACCGTCTGCCTGAATTGATTTCACCAGAATACGGTAGGAACGCACCTCCGTATCCAGATATTCCAGATCCATACATATCACGCCCATATTCGCTGCAAAGTACAAATGATTCTGTTCGTCCAGATAATTCCATGCATTCGGAGTCAGCCTCTTTTGAAGCCCCCTCTGATAATCGAAAAGCTCATACTCCAATTTGCCGCCGTCAAACAGCTCTTTCTTATCTGCCACATAGACACCCGCCGAACTGCTCACCAGCAAAGTTCCATTGCCTCTGTCCACAATATCATAATTATCATAGTACGGGAAATTCCCGAATCGTCTCACGGTACCGTCATTTCGAAGAAAGCAGATGCTGCTGCCAGTCACAACATAGATCCCGGCGCCGTCTGAATCAGAAACCATTCGCAGAATAACCCCGGAACCAAACACATCTCTTCGCTTTCTTGTATCAATCACTTTACCGTCTTTTACCTGTACAATCCCGGCGCCGTCTGTCCCTGCAAGCAGCCTGCCGTCTTTTGTCTCGAGCAGACAAAGAATCTTTAAATTGCCAAGCCCATCCTGATACCCGGTAGTACCCGTCACTTTGCCGTCCCTGATATAAGTGATCCCGAGATCGCCCGCCGCCGCAACCGTGCCGTCCGTCATTTCCGTAACTGTACAAAAGGAATCGCCCGCCGTACCGATTTGGCTGTTATAATTCTTCATCTTTCCGTCTTTTTCGATCTCATAAATTCCTTTTTCCTCGGTGCAGACCCAAAGATGTTCCTCCCCGTCTACCATCAGGCAGCAGATGCGCACTCCCTCCATGGCTTCTCTTAAAAACCCCGGCATCTCCTGCTGCGCGTCAAGCCCCTGATCGGTTCCGAAATACAGCTGATCCTGCCACTTTACCACAGCGTTTACAACATTATCCGTCAATTCCGCTTTTCGGTACACATCAAAAAAAACGGAGCGGCACATGCGAAGCAGCCCAAGGCGCGAAGATGTAAACCATAAATTTCCCTGATAATCCATCAGCATCTTTCCGATTGCATGGTCAAAATCATCTGTGGCAAGCATATGAAACTCCCCGGACAGATCAAAATAACCCGCTCCGTTATCCGCACAGACAAATATTTTTCCGTCCTCGGAAAAGTAAAAGGACGAAATCCCGTAAAGTTCGCCGCAAAATAAACTTCTCTGCTTTTTCAGCGCCCCCTCCTGCACCTGATAAAGGTCTATCCGTCCCGCTTCGGTTCCGGCATACAACATACCGGACACATCAAAAGCACAGCTGGTATAGGACACACCCTGAACTTCCTTTTGATCCGCAACCAAACTGTCCCTGACAAGATACAGGCGCCCCTCCTCTGTCACTGCCGCCACATTTTTATTCCGGTCAGCGCAGACGCTTCTTGTATCCAAAATTCCCTCTACATTTCCTCTCACCGTAAGCCCGCCCGATAATGTAACAACCGAAAGGCCGGATGCTGTCCCGACATAATATGCCCCTTCCGTACTCTGCGTTACACAATGCACGCAGTCAGACGGCAGTCCCGATTCCATATCCAGAACATTGGAAACCTGTTCATTGATGCAGATCGTAAGCCCACCGTCGCCCGTCCCGATCCACAGACGCCCTGACTCATCCGTATAAAGGCAGTTTACATTTTTTACTGTTTCAAATTCGTCCATAGACCGAAACTTCGTCCCGTTATACCGATAAAGCCCGCTGTCCGTCCCGACCCACAAAATTCCGTCTTTCGTCTGTGCAAGATCATTCGCCGTTCCGCCTGTCAGTCCGTTTTGCCCATTGTAAACCGTTTGTACATAGGTATGAATGTCAATGCTCCCCTGTTCGCCGCCCTCTGCAGACACCGAATCGGTACAACACAGGATATACCCTGCCGCAGCCAGCCAGATCAGGCAGGCGCTTCCCCGTTTCGCCCTGCCTTTGCCATATCTGCGATATGTTTTTACAACGCAGAAAAGCACAAACACAGCGACCACCTTATCCAGAAAATCCAGATAAAATTCTCCTGCCAGACTGCTTAAGACTCTGCCGCAGCCAGCTTTCTGCAAAAGCCTGCTTACGCCGTCACCCCAGATATTGCCGGTACTTCCGTCAAAGAAAATAAAATTCAAAGGTGTGGAAATGATTACCGATATTACGGTGACAAGAAAACTGATGGAAAGTACGCCAAAGATGCGTTCCATATATCCTTTTTTCGCACAGACGCCGACCGTAACGCCTGCGGCAATATTGACCAGCGCGTAAGACATATAAAAGACAGATGACTGCAGCCCGTACAGAATATTCACGGTTGCTCCGACGATCGCCCCGCATATGGGGCCGAGCGTATATGCCGTAAGGCAGGTTCCCAGAGAATCAAACCACAACGGCAGATTTAAGGACTTCACCAATATTTTCCCGAAATAATCAAATAAAATACAGCCGATCAGGAACAGGCTGATCTGATAACTCTTTTTCTTTTCCATTTGCTTCCCCACTTTGAATCAAAGTTATAAACACTCTGACTTTTATTATACAGATATGATGAAAAGAAAACAATATTTCTGGCAGAAACGTCAAATTTTGGGCAGAAACGTTACTGTTCGTATTAAAAAAAATGACGAAAATGGCGGCCGTAACGGCCGCCAATCTTGTTTTAGCATTTCTGTATCTTAACTTCCACCGGATGATCGCCTAATTCCACACTGACGCTCAATTTTCCGCCAAGATTCGTTTTCATCCTGCCGGCATCCTTTCCATCAATGATAATATCATATTCCGTCTCGCTCGCAAGCTCGACTGTAATCTGCGCATCCTCCGGGCCTTCGACGGTAAATGCAATCCCCGCTTCCGTCGCTTTTAAGGATGCGACGGAAGTTCCCGGCACCGATTCATATACAAACATGCCGTTGCGCTCTAATTTTGTGATCTCCTGAAATGTTTTTACCTTATAGATATCTCCCTGATGTTCAAAATTGTCCAGTTTCGCTTTTGCCCCCAATGAGTAGTCTCCGAAACTGATTGTCCCGTCTGCTTCCGATCGAAGCAATTCACTGATCACTGCCATCTCTTCCTCCTGTAATTCTGCGGCAATTTCCGGCGTGTATTTTGTGATGAATGGCAACACGCCTCTGCCTGCTTTCATTTCGTAAACCAGTTACCACGTTTGCTTTTCATCAATCAAAGAAATAAATTGACTCATACGTATATTATAACTTAACCCGCACATTTTTTCCAGTATTTTTAAATATCATTTCTTAGAATTTTTTGATTCCGGTTACTGCGCTTCTCCCTCCAGAACCAGTTCGTTTTTTCTGGTTGTGACCACAACCTGCATCCCTTTTCTGATCCGTCCAAACAGAATCTCCTCCGCCAGTTTATCCTCAATCTCCTCCTGCATTTTCCTGCGCAGCGGCCTTGCGCCATATTTCGGTTCATAAGCCTTTTCTACAATATAATTTTTTGCATTGTCCCGGATCAGAAGCGTAATTTCCATCCTGTCTTTGCAGCGGGCGGCAAGTTCTTTGCCCATCAGATTTACAATCTGTTTCATATCATCTTTATTTAAAGAACGGAATACGATAACTTCGTCAATTCTGTTTAAAAACTCCGGCTTGAAAATACGCCTTACTTCCTCCATCACGCCGCTTCTCATTCTGTCGTAATCCTGTTTCTCATCCGCAGAAGAGGCAAACCCCAGCCGCTTTGGTTCGACAATCGCCTGCGCGCCGGCGTTTGACGTCATGATAATAATCGTATTTTTAAAATCCACTTTTCTGCCCTGCGAATCCGTGATATGCCCGTCGTCCAACACCTGAAGAAGAATATTGAATACATCCGGATGCGCCTTTTCAATCTCGTCAAACAATACGACAGAGTACGGATTTCTGCGCACCTTTTCGCTCAGCTGGCCTCCGTCCTCATGGCCGACATATCCCGGCGGAGAACCGATCATTTTTGATACGCTGTGCTTTTCCATATATTCGGACATATCAACGCGAATCATCGCCTCCTCGTTTCCAAACACAGCCTCTGCCAGCGCCCTGGAAATCTCGGTCTTGCCGACTCCGGTGGGTCCCAGAAACAGAAAAGATCCGATCGGGCGCTTTGGATCTTTCAATCCTACCCTGCCTCTGCGCACTGCGCGTGCAACGGCGCTGACCGCATCCTCCTGCCCGATCACGCGCCTGTGCAGCAGAGACTCGAGCTTGCGCAGCCTCACAGCCTCCCCCTCGGTCAGTTTTCTGACTGGTATCTTCGTCCAGCCGGATACAATATCCGCAATGTCGTCTTCCGTCACCGAGAGCTGTTTTTTGCGCACACTTCTCTGGCTCTTTTCAACCAGCGCATAAATCGCATCTTCCCACTCCTGTTTTTTTGCTCTCGCTGCGCGGGCAGCTTCCATATCGCCGTCTTTTAACGCGTTTTCCAGTTTCTCCAGTTCTTCTGCCCTCTGTTTTCGATATTCGGCAACCTTATCTACATCCGTCTCCATCTTAAGGCGCACTTTAGCGGCGGCTTCATCCATCAGATCAATCGCCTTGTCCGGCAGAAACCGGTCGTTGATATAGCGCGCCGAGAGGCGCACGGCGGCTGTAAGCGCCTCATCCGTTATTGTCACCGCATGATGGCTCTCATATTGATAGCGGAGCCCTTTTAAAATCTCTATCGCCTGTTCCTCGGTCGGCTCCTCCACCGTAACCGGCTGAAAGCGCCTCTCCAGCGCCGCATCGCGCTCTACGTACTTGCGGTACTCCTCAATCGTCGTGGCGCCGATAATCTGAATCTCGCCGCGCGCAAGAGCCGGCTTTAAAATATTTGCGGCATCAATCGCGCCTTCCGCGTTGCCCGCACCGATAATCGTATGCAGTTCGTCGATAAACAACAGTACATTTTCCGCACGCGCCGCTTCCATCAGCACACGGCGGATGCGTTCCTCAAATTCCCCGCGGTATTTCGAGCCTGCCACAAGGCCTGACATATCAAGGGAAAGGACGCGTTTTCCCTCTGCGGCAGCCGGTACCATTCCCGTCACAATACGCTGTGCAATTCCCTCCACAATCGCCGTTTTTCCGACGCCCGGCTCACCGATCAGACAGGGGTTATTTTTACTTCTCCTGCTGATAATCTGAATCACTCGTGCAATCTCGTCTGATCTGCCGATTACAGGATCCAGCATACCGTCAGCGGCAAGCGCCGTCAAATCCCTGGCATACTGGTCTAAAATCGGCGTCCTGCTTTTTCTCCTGCCAAATCTGCCGTCCGAAAGTTCATCTTTATGGAGATTGACGTCCTCACCCATTGCCACAAGAATATCAACATACAATTTCTGAATATTTACCGCCAGTGTATTCAAAAGACGGGAAGCCACACTTTCCGGCTCCTTTAAAATCGCAATCAGAATATGTTCCGTTCCTGTTTTTTCGGAATGAAAACGCGCCGCCTCACGCTCCGACTGATAGAGCGCGTCTTCTGCACGCGGCGAATAAGTTACTTCTTTGGGATCCACAGTCTGAACAGACGGCGCAATCAATTCTCCCACCAGCGACATAATATGATCCAGTTCCACGCCGTTTGCCGTCAGCACCTGCGCGGCAACCCCCGTTCCTTCCTTTAACAGACCAATCAGTAAATGTTCTGTCCCTATATAATTGTGATGCAAATTTTTCGACATTCTGGACGCGATATCAATTGCTTTTTTCGCTTTTGCCGTATATATTGTCTGCATAACCCCTCCATTCCCATACCGCTCTACGTAACAAACGCGGCAGCATCTTCCTGTTTTGTTTCGTGCGTCTTTGCGGCGCCCTCTATAATATCAAAAAAACGCCCGATTTCCACCCAGGCCTTTCTGGATTCCGGCAGCATCTTTGCCGCCATCTGAAACACATGAAACATCCCCTCATAGACACTTAAACGCACTTTCACTCCCGCATCCCTTGCTTTCGCGGCAACTTCAACGGAATCGGAAAGCAGCATCTCATAAGAGCCGACCTGCAGAAGCATTGGCGGAAATCCCGTAAAATCGCCAAACAATGGCGATATGTACGGATTTGTCGGATCGTTATCCTGAATATAATCTTTATTATAGACCAAACTGTCTTTTGTATTACCAAACAACGGATCTTTATTAAAATTTGTCTCGTAGGATTCGCCGCCCGCCGTAAGATCTGTCCATGGCGACATCGCAACGATACCGCAGGGGAGTTCTTCTCCTTGATCCTTTAAGTAATGACACAGGCAAAGCGCAAGCCCTCCTCCGGCGGAGTCGCCTGCTGCAATGATCTGTTCGGGAGAGATCCCCTGATCCAGAAGATAGTGATACGCCGTATACGCGTCCGTCAGCGCCGCAGGATACGGGTGTTCCGGAGCAACTCTGTAGTCAATGGTCAAAACACGCATTCCCTTTCCCACCTCACTGTAAAGCCCTGCAAACATCCGATAGGCATTTCGCATCGGCGCAACATAGCCTCCGCCATGCAGCTGCAATATTACTTTTTCTGTTTCTTTTTTCTCAATCGGCTCCAGCCATTCCATGGAAAACTGCTCCGTCTCAACCACTGTCAGCGAAAAACAGTCCGGACATTTCCACGGCGGTTCTGTCTCGCTGATCTGCTTTCGCAGCTCCCCGTTTCGAACTTTTTTTCCGATCAGATGGTCGTTTGCCGCCCTCGCGATCAGATCACGCAGTATTTTTCCCTGTATGCTCGCCTCTGTCTCTTTTATCATCTCTACACCCGTATCTTATTACATCTAAATATAAAAACGCCTCTTTAATTCTTCCCGCGCTCTGTAATCGCCGATAATCACTGTCCCCAAAAACAAAAAAAGCGACAATGCAAATGCAGCCAGAGACGGATAAAATACCGTAATAATACCCAACGCATAAAATAATAAAATGGCCAATCCCGCAAACAGCATTAAGATCTGCCACATCAGATAACTCTGCCAGTTTCTGCGGTTAATCACCATCAGCGCCAGAATGCCTGCGTCAATCAGCATAATGCCTGCAGGCAGCGCATAATTGACGGCCCAGCCCCGATATCCGACTACAAAATCAATCGCAACCGCTACCAGAACTGCGATCAATGTAAGAATAATCGTCTTACTCTTATAACCGGACTTGCCAAGAATCGCAAACCTCACCACAAGATAGCCGTACAGAAAACCCAGTCCTGTGACGGCGCTCCACCAGATGCCCGACTCGGACACAATATTGATAAACACCAGCAGCACTTCCACAAGAATCGCAAGAAACAGATAGATGCGGGCAGCAAGCGCCCACTTGCGCACTCTAAGCTGCACGTCCGGATACATATTCTCAACCTCAATCGTCTTTTCCAAAACGGAATTACAGAGAGGACAGCGGTCTGTCTCCTCCAAAATTTCAACATTACATTGTCTGCATCTGCTCATTTTCTCCTCCACCCAAACAGGGCTTATCTATCGGTCAGGAAATGACTCCGTTTGACTCAACCTCTACGGACAGCCCGTCTGCTGCAAGCTTGCGGAAAAATCCCCGCTGCACCGAAACATCCGCAAGATCATAGCTGAAACTAAACACCAGCGTATCCCCGTAAGAACAGATCGTGCCTTTTAAATGCTGCCCTTTTGACATGGCCAGAAACGCATGAAACATCTCAACATACGGACGGTATTCCTCCGACACAGAGATATTTCCGATATTTGTAATCGTTGTCGTGTTTGCAAGCGCCGAGGTCGTATACACAAAACGCATTGCTAATTTCTTTAACACAAGCGGTACCGCTCTGGCCGCCGCGACTTTCTCATTTGACACATTGTAGGAAAACAGTTCCTCCAGATGCTCCCGGTTGATCTGGCTCTTTAAGCTCTCCCTTACAATGGAAAGAACCTCTTCAAACGTATAGGTTTCCTTTGTCGGATGAAATTCAGCCGACACCATAACAAAAAAATTTTTTGTCGTTATGGAATTAAAGTAAGGACGCAGGTTGACGGGCACCGCAACGCGGATCGGCCGCTCTGACGGCATCCCGTGCATGTACTCCACATATACGCTCCAGATAAAAACTCCGACCAGATATTCGTTGATGCTGACCCCATACCGGTGCGTCACATCCTTAAGCTGCGGAATTTTCAAATAGCCGTGCATCACGCCAAATTCCCCCGAACGAAGCCGCATTCCTTTTAACAGATAAGCCTTTTTTGTCTGATAGCCTTTTGAAAAACTTTTCTTGTAATTTTTCAAAAAACTGTCTTCCCTGTTTAACGAAGTATCGCTGGAGAGGGAATCCCCCACTCTCTCTTTCAATTCCGGATGCAGCAGACGCAGGTACTGATAAGTCAGTTCTTTTAAAAAATTGATACCGCCCATTCCGTCTGTCAGAACATGAAACACTTCCAGATTGATTCTGTATTTATAATACGTAACGCGGAACATATAACTCCTGTTCTTATTCTGGCGGATATAACGGCACGGAAACGTACTCTCTTTCCTCACCCGCGGCGCAGGCTTTCCGTTTTCCTCAAAATAATACCAGAAAACGCCCTGCTGCAGCCTTAAATTAAATCCGTCAAATTTGGGCAGTACAATGTCTACCGCCTGCTGCAGCAATTCGGGATCAATCAGCTCCGCAAGCGTAACGCTGATCCGGTAGACATTGCTCATACTCTCTCCTGCGATCACCGGAAACAAATGCGCCGTATTATCCAGCTTATCCCAGCGAATTTCCCGTGGCGCCTGTCTTTTCTGCCGTGTCTCTTCTTTCTGTTCCGTCTGTGACTTTCTCTTCATAACAATCCTCTATGATTCATGCGCAAACTGGCTTTGATAGAGATTTGCATAAAACCCGCCGCGCTCTGTCAATTCCCTGTGATTTCCCTGTTCAATAATACTGCCGTCTTTCATAACAAGGATAATATCCGCCTCCTGAATCGTGGAGAGCCGGTGCGCCACAATAAAACTGGTTCGTCCTTTCATCATAGCTGCAAACGCCTGCTGGATTTTAATCTCCGTTCTTGTATCAATACTGGACGTCGCCTCGTCTAAAATCAGCATCGGCGGCAGACAGAGCATCACTCTCGCTATGCACAAAAGCTGTTTCTGCCCCTGTGAGAAATTGCCCCCGTCCTCCGCGATTACGGTATCGTAACCGTTTGGCAGGCGCTTAATAAAACTGTGCGCATACGCTGCTTTTGCCGCTGCAACCACTTCCTCAAGCGATGCATCCGGCTTTCCCATTGCGATATTTTCGCGCACCGTACCGCTGCGAAGCCATGTCTCCTGCAAAACCATCCCGTAATTACTGCGCAGGCTTTTTCTTGTCAGACTGCGAATCGCATAACCGCTGACTTCAATTTCTCCGCTGTCCACATCATAAAAACGCATCAAAAGATTAATCAGCGTCGTCTTTCCGCAGCCGGTCGGGCCGACAATCGCTACGCGCTGGCCTTTCTTTACTGCAAGATTAAAATCCTCAATCAGCCGCTGGTCCTTTGTATAGGAAAAGGATACATGGGAAAGCGCTACTGTCCCGTCCGCTTCCTTTAACACAACGGCGTCTTTTGCGTCGGGAATCTCCGGCTCCTGTTCGATCAGTTCAAATACCCTTGCCGCACAGGCAAGCGCATTCTGCAGCTCGGTAATCACACCGGATATTTCATTAAACGGTTTGGTATACTGGTTTGCATAACTTAAAAGACTTGAGAGCTGCCCGACGCTGATCGCGCCCGTGATCGCCGTAAACGCCCCGAACACGCCGACCGTCGCATAAACCAGGCTGTTGACAAAGCGGGTGGCCGGATTTGTCGTACTCCCGAAAAAAGTTGCGCGCAGCGAACATTCCCCCAGCCGTTCATTGATCTCGTCAAACTGTTCCATTGCCTCCTCTTCGTGCGCAAATGCCGTTACAACTTTCTTTCCGCCGATCATTTCCTCAATAAAAGAGGTCTGCTCGCCGCGCGTCTCGGACTGCAGCTTAAACATGGAAAACGTTTTCTTTGCAATATAACTTGCCACAAACAGCGAAATCGGCGTAATCAGAACAACCGCAGCCGTAATTTTAAAACTGATGGTCAGCATGAAAATCAATGTGCCGAAAATAGTGACAATTCCGGTAAAAAACTGCGTAAATCCCATTAACAGACCGTCCGCAAACTGATCGACATCGGCAATCATACGGCTTACAATCTCTCCGTAGGGATGACCGTCAATATATTGAAACGGCAGCCGTTCCAGTTTTTCAAAGGCCTCTTTGCGGATATCGCAGACAACACGGTATGTGATCCTGTTATTACAGATATTCATCACCCACTGGGACGCCGCCGTCAGTGCAATCACAACAGCCATTTCCCTTAAAATATCAATGATTTGCAAAAAATCCACCGCACCTTTTCCGAGAATGCAGTCGATCGCACGTCCGGTCAAAATCGGAAGATACAATGTCAGCGCAACGCTTACCGCCGCAAGTACAATTGAAATTCCCAGGTACAGCCAATATCTGCGTATATAATGAAGTACTTCTGCCAGCGTCTTCTTCTGCCGGCCGCCCTTTTTCCCACCCATAACGAAACTCTGCCTTTCCTATGCTTCCTGCGTTTTAAACTGGGAGTTATAGATCTCCCGATAGACACTGCAGCTCTTTAACAGCGTCTGATGCGTTCCCTTTCCTGCGATTTTTCCGTCCTCAAGTACAAGAATCTGATCCGCATTTAAAATGGATGCCGCTCTCTGTGATACAATAAAAACGGTCATATTCTGCGGAAGATTTAAAATCGCCTGCCGCAGCGCCGCGTCTGTCGCATAGTCAAGCGCAGATGCACTGTCGTCCAAAATCAGTATCTTCGGTTTTCCCACAAGCGCTCTTGCAATAGTCAGGCGCTGCCTCTGCCCGCCGGAGAGATTTTTCCCTTCCTGGCGCAGCATAAAATCAAGGCCTCCCTCTTTTTTTTCCACAAACTCTTTCGCCTGCGCCACAGAAAGCGCCTCCCAGATCTCCTCGTCGGTCGCGTCAGGTTTCCCCCATTTCATATTGTCGCGTATACTGCCTTTAAAAAGCACGGATTTTTGCAGGACAACTCCAATCTGTGCGTGCAGTTCTTTTAATCCGTATTCTTTCACATTGATTCCATTGATTCTTACTTCGCCGTCCGTCACGTCATAAAAACGCGGAATCAGATTGACAAGCGAAGATTTTCCGGAACCGGTACCGCCGATGATCCCGACTGTCTGGCCCCGTTTCACCGTAAAATCAAGATCCGTCAGCGCCTCATCTCCTGCGCCCGCATAAGTAAAACATACATTTGAAAATGATACCGCCTCGCCTTCCTCCTCTCCTTTGACATCACTGTGCAACACTGGCTTTTCCGGTTCTGTGACAGATGGCTGCAGTTCAAATACAGACTCAATTCGGTTCGCACAGGCAAACGATTTATTGATATTGATAATGAGGTTTGCAAGTTTTACAAGCTCAACCAAAATCTGCGACATATAATTGACAAGCGCAACGACTTCGCCCTGTGTGATATACCCGTTGTCCACACGCACGGCGCCTGTCCAGACAAGCGCAACAATCGCGCCGTTTATCATCACATAGGTCAGCGGATTCATCAATGCAGAGATCTTTCCTACATAGAGCTGCGCTCTCGTTAAAAGGTCGTTACTTTCATGAAATGTTTCAATCTCATCCGCTTCCTTATTAAATGCCCGTATCACCCGGCTTCCGGTCAGGTTTTCCCTTGTAATGCCAAGCACCCGGTCAAGCGCGCTCTGCACTTTCTTATAGAGCGGGATACTGACCAGCATCACGCCGAATACGACAACCGATAGAAGCGGTATTGTGACTACAAACACAAGCGCCGCCCTGACATCAATTGTAAATGCCATAATCATTGCGCCAAACACGATAAACGGAGAACGCAAAAATAAACGGAGCACCAGATTCACGCCGTTTTGCACCTGATTCACATCACTTGTCATACGTGTGATCAATGTCGACGTCCCCACGGTATCCGTCTCCGCAAACGACAGTTTTTCAATATGAGAAAACAGCGCATGGCGCAGCCCGGTTGCAAACCCGACTGCCGCCTTTGCCGCAAAATACTGCGCAGTAATGGAACAGACAAGGCCGATGACCGCAAGTAAAACTAAAATCAGACACATTCTGCCAATATAACCCCTGTCCGCATCTGCAACGCCGGTATCTATAATCGCTGCCATCACAAGCGGCACAATCAGTTCAAACGATGCCTCAAGCAGCTTAAACAGCGGCCCCAGTACACTTTCCTTTTTGTAATCCTTTAAAAATCGCAATAAACTTTTCATATTTCTTTTAATCCCTTTAGTTTCTGCAGTCCTAAAATCACAACGCCGCCGATCACAAAGAACAGAATATTAAAAGTAGAAAAAGACAGAGCAGGCTGCGGCGCCTCCAGTGTCGTCGGCCCCATTATGACAGCATAGATGGAACCGATCATCAGACCTATAATCAGATAAATCGTCTGCGGCCGGTAATGTTCAAGCGCTTTTCTTATCAGCTTTACGACACTGAATACGCCGACCAGAATGCCGCACCCAAACAAAATCACAGCGCCAATGGAATCAAAATTCAGATGCAGCACGTCTTTGATCGCCGTAATCACCGGTACATATAATCCCATAATCAGAAGAAGCGTAGACCCTGATATACCGGGCAGCACCATAGCTGATATTGCAATCATCCCCGCAAGAAACACAAAGATACCAAGGCTTACCGTCATATGTTCCAGACTGACTCCCTCCCCGCCTGACGACGGGTTGAACCAGGTAATCAGGCTTACCACCGCAATACCGATTATGGTAAAGACAATGCCTGATTTACGCTCCAAAAGTATTTTGCGGTCCTCCCATGCGACAAGTGGAATTGCAAATAAAATAAAACCGATAAACAGCGAACTGATCGCATAGATATGGGACTCAAAAACACTTGTCAGGATCAGAATCGCAAGCACCATGCCAAAAACCCAGCCAAACCCGAGTTTAATCAGAAAAAAGACCGACTGTTTCTTTTTTGCCATTGAACCGGTCAAAAGATCGTCAAGCGATCCGATAAATTTGTCGTAAAATCCCAGCAGAAACGCAATCGTTCCGCCCGAAACACCCGGAACGCTGTCTGCAAGCGCCATGCAAAACCCCTGAATAAACCGTATGATAATCTCCATATGTCCTCCCATTGTTTTCTTTTTAAGATTATGTAATTCCTGTCAGATTATACCATAAGCAATTATAACGATTCTGTATGGCTTTGTCCATACTTTTCCGACCCTTTTCCAGCCCGGCAGAAGCTTTAGTGCTTCACAGTAACAGCGGATTTCCTGTAAGATAAAAAAGAAGTGCGCAGAACGCACTTCTTTTTTATCATGCAGGAGATGGGACTTGAACCCACACACTGTTGCCAGCGTCAGATTTTGAGTCTGATGCGTCTGCCATTCCGCCACTCCTGCAAACGTTTTATGTTTCGAACATGGAATATTCTAGCATACTGTTTTTCAATTTGCAATAGTTTTTTTCAAATCCGGCGAATTTAAAATGAAGCTGCAAAGATTTAAGTAAATGGAGCAATCCTTTCAGGCAAAGCCATACGCCAGGCACAAAACTGCCCGGCGTATGAGAAAGGTGTGCCATTTCATTCCTGATCGTTGTATTTAGTCTACATAGATTTCTTTCCCCTGCTGTTCGGTAAACTCCAGATCGGTGACAAGCTTCCATGTTCCGTCTGTCAGCCCGAGCTGTGCAAGCATCTCAATCGTATGCACACAATCTTCTGTCAGCGTGATATAAGTTTCGGGCGAAGATGCGTACTCTCCGATCGTATTGTTCTTAATCTCCCAGTAGTCCGAGTAATAATCCAGGTCCCCAAAATTATCCTGATCGCTCTTTATATAGTAATACAGACAGATATTGTTGATGTAGCGCACTACCTCTTCCCTGGTAACGCCCGAAATATAATCACGGTCAAAATTGCCCTCTTCAATATCCTGCTCAATTGCATCCATCAGTTTGCCCAGCTTTTCTTCTGCGATGTGAAGCGTATTGTAATCGCCGTTTTCATCATACACTTCGATTGTACCGTCATAGTAACGCGATCTGTCGTTATAACAGGGACCGAGTATTTTCTTTTTCAGCCTTTCCGCATCCGTTTCATAGACAAGCAGGCGCGATACCGGTGAATTTTTATCTTCAAGATACTGCGGCGAGCAGGCAACCGGATATCTTCTGGTATACGTAGAGCCGTCTTTCAGATAATAGCGAAACGTCGTAAAATAAGAATTACCGTTCGCCTGGTTTGTAAGATACTCATCCCGCTTTTCAATCACCTCTTTTTGAATTTCCAGTAAATCCGGAATATCCTCCACGTCCACTGCAAGCGGATAGTTCAGATAGACAAACGCTTTCTCAATGTCTTCTGCATCCGGCTGATATTCCACAACGCCAAACACATCCAGTTTAAACAGCAGCAGAACGAGAAAACATATGCCGCAGAGAGATGCGCATTCCACAATCCGCTTCTTTTTAAAGACACGAAAATTTTTCTCGATCATCATCTGCGCAATAAAGAAGCAGATCGTTCCGGTAACGGCTATACTGATCGCAAACGCAAGATAAAGCGAGTTGATACTGGTAACATCTCCGATTGCGCTGACAATAAACATGGAGATGAAAAACCCGCCGCACAGCGCGACTCCCCAGCGAAAAATCGGTTTTATCACGCCAATACTTACCAGATCCCCCGCCGTCTCCAGATTACGTTTCCGATAGAGCAGGCATGCCGCCACCGCAAAGAAAATTGCGGCAATCGCATACATCCCGATTTCAAAACCGCCGTTCATATAAATCCCAAACACCTGCCCCATTTCGTCATGGTTCACCGAAACCGACACATAACGCTCCAGATAGACCAACGGCGACAATACCGCCAGTCTCCCCGGGGATATGGTCTCCACCTGTCCGTAGCATACCATAGCCTGAAAGCTTGCAAGCAGATAGACAACGCCGACATACAAAATATTGATGATAAAATAGTATGCAAGCAGCGCCATCCTGTTTCCCGTAAACATTGCGACAAACACTGCCAGAGAATAAAAGAAGAATGCCATCCCCGCAGCATACACAAAACCATAAAAAAGATACTGGATACAGGTTATCTTTAGCCCCACGCACACCAGAACGCCGACAAGAAACGCTATCGTCTGCGATCCGATTAAAAATACAAGCCCGGAAAGATAATTGGTGACAAATAATTCAAATCTTGTAACGGGAAGCGCATGAATCATATTCGTATTCCTGGCCGTGTAAAGATAAGAAAATAAAAATGCGGCTACAACTACCGCAGCTATCGCAATGATCACCGGCTCTGTCCCAATTGATACGGCGCCAAATATGCTGTAGTAAGAAAGCGACTCGTGCGACGCCTCAAGATCATAGGTCACATTCATCATCTGCCATATGTTAAACGGCCAGAAAAGCAGCAGAAAAAACAGGTATATCGACCAGACAGGCCAGTACTGCGTAATATTTTTTTTAAAAATCGTGCGATTAAAAAAGGATATCTTTGACTTCATAATCCGCACCTCCCATTTCATAGATAAAGATTTCTTCCAATGTCAGCGGAAGCACATCCACAATCATCAGATTATCCTCCGAAAGCGCTTCCTGCGCCAGTTTCGCATCGCCCTTGACAATCATTGTATAAACGCGCCCGGTGTTTGAGATATGAAGCACTTCAAATTGTTCCGGCAGCTTTGGCGCGCCGCTGGTACAGGCAATCTGTATCTTTGAAACGCTCCCCTGCAGATCGCTTAACGACCGCTCAATCATGATTTTCCCCTGATGCATAATGCCGACATGATCGCAGACATCCTCCAATTCACGCAGATTATGAGAAGATACCAGAACCGTCATCTGGTTTTCCGCAACTTCGGACATCAAAATACTCCAGATCTGCCTGCGCATCACCGGATCCAGGCCGTCCACCGGTTCATCTAATATCAAAAGCTTCGGTTTGCAGCAGATTGCAAGCCAGAATGCAACCTGCTTTTGCATTCCCTTTGACAGACGTCTGATGTTTCGCTTTACGTCAATACCCGGAAAAAATTCCTGAAGCCGGAAGAAAAGGCGCTCGTCAAATTCCCGGTAGATCCCCTGATAAAACCGTTTCATCTCCATGGTGTCCGCCTGCATAAAATAGAACAGATCATCCGGTATATACGAGAATTTCTCTTTCGCCTGTTTATTTTCGTAAACCGGCTCTCCCTCTAGCAGGATATCACCCGCATCCGGCCGATAAACCCCTGTAATATGGCGGATCAATGTTGATTTGCCTGCCCCGTTCGGCCCGACAAGCCCATAAATCGCGCCCTTTTTTACATGCATATCGACACCGTTTAACGCATGAAAACCCTGAAATGCTTTCTGTAGATTCGTTACCCTGATCAATCCTTTTTTCCTCCCTCCAACTTCTCGATCCGTTCCACTAAACTGCTTTTCGAAATCGATAAATACAGCAGCTCCCCCACCACCTCGTCAAATTCCTCAAGCAGCTCCGTTTTTCTGGAATCATCCACCTCCTGCCGCTGCGCAACAAAGGAGCCTTTCCCCGCGACTGTGTAAATATAACCTTTGCTCTCCAGATCACGGTACGCCCTTGAGATCGTATTGGGGTTTATGGCAAGATTAGCCGCAAGCTCCCGGACTGAAGGCAGTTTTTCATTGGCAGAGAGCGAGTCTGTGACAATCAGCCTGCGAAATCCGTCCTGAATCTGTTCGTATATCGGTTTTGCGTCTCGATAATTTAGCTGAATCAATTAGACGACCTCCCATCTGTACTAAGTGTACTATTCTTTTTAGTACACCTAGTCTAGCACAGGGGTCAGTTGGAAACAAGAAATATTTTTATAGGATATTATGAAGAAATTCTTAACATAATTTTTATTTTGCAAAAGGGGCTGCCGGGAATAAAAGAGAAATCTGCTTACCAGCCCAGTTCCATCAGCCAGTTATTTAATAATCTCTCCCTGTCTTTCTCTTTTATCTGCGGATCTTTCGGACTTATATACTCGCCTTTAATATTACCGTCTACAATATACAGCACTCTGGAACACTTTGCGGCTACCTTTGCATCATGCGTTACCATCATAATCGTTGTCCCTTCTTCGTTTAATTTTACCAGTTCCTCCATTACCTCATTTGACGCCGTTCTGTTCAAAGCTCCCGTGGGTTCGTCCGCAAATAAAACCCTGGGCATATTGATCATACTTCTGCAGATACAGGCTCTCTGAAGCTGCCCTCCCGAAACTTCATTGATGTCGTTATCGGCAATTTCAATAATACCAAGCCTGCGCATTAAGTCCTGTCCACGACGGGCCGTTTCCTTACGTGTTTCGGTATTCTTATCCGATTGTACCGCAGGAAGAATGATATTATCGAGGACGGTCAGATTTTTCAGCATATACATCTGCTGAAAGATAAAGCCCATTTCATCAAGGCGTAAGTCGGCAAGCTCCTTTTCACCCATTTTTGCAATATTCTTTCCACAGAATTTTGCTTCGCCTGCGGTAATCGAATCCATGCCCGAAACGGCATACAGGAGAGTTGATTTTCCCGAGCCTGACGGACCCATAACGGCTACCATTTCTCCTTCCGAAACAGTAAAATTTACATTTTTCAAAACGTTGTTCTGGCGCTTGTTTACGATATATGTTTTACAGAGGTCTTTTACTTCTAAGATATTCATAACGGTTTCCTTTCTTATTCAATGTTAGCAGTGTCTGAGGCCTTGATCTTTCCGGTGTAAAGTGAGGTCAGGAATGCGCTTACGGTTGTTGTAGCAAGAATCACCGCAGGGAAGATCAGATACATTTCAACAGGATTTATAACGTAGTCAACCGCAAGCTCCATCCCCATCATTTTAAAGATCGGATCAATACAGAGGTGCGTAAGAGGCATTGCGAAAATTTCGCCGATCATCACAGCAATCACTCCCACAAATGAAAATCTGAAAGCATGATATGCAAAGATTTTTCCGTTTCGTGTGCCTACGGCTTTCATGAGTGCAAGTTCTCCCTGCTCCTTTGCAATAAAGGAGCGCTCCATAAGTACGCTTATGAGTGCAGTCAATACAATTGTAAGAACGACTACAAGGAATTTTACTGCATCAAGAGTATCCGCAATACCGACCATATCCGCTACCTTTTCGGCGCAGGTTTCTATATTTTCATAATCGGGGAAAATCCTTTTGATTTCTTCTATTCTCCGTTCAATTTCCCTGCTGTCAGGATGATCCGTGAAGGTAATCTGCGTATCATAACAGCCGGCTGCCTGAACGTAATTTATAGATTCATCACTGTGAAGCCTGATCCCGCTGCCCTGCATATTCATAGACTGGAAAAAAGCCGAAATGATATATTCCTTATCTCCGTCAATCGTTTTCACCGTAACGGTATCGCCAATAGTTGCGTTCAGCTTATCCGCGGCAATTCGTGTGATTGCAATCTCATCGGTATTCTGCGGCGCTGTTCCTGCTGTGTATTCGTACATATCCATTGTGGAGCCTGTACCCTGATAGATTGAGATATTGCTCTCGTTTTCTCCGAAAGACACGGGCAGGGTAAACATCATTTCCTGATAACATTTTGCAGGAATGCCATGTCCCGCAAGAGTCTGTTCCATTTCGTCAAGGTGCTTTTCAAGCTTTTCGCGTCCGTCGTCCATCATAAAATCCGCAATCATTTTACTGTTCAGATAGATATCGCAGTCTGCACCTCCAAATGCTGTGGCAAGGCTGTTGCTGTTCATAGTGGAAACAGTTGCCGAAAGCACAAGCAAAAGAGTAAGACAGAGGAAGAATGTGAGCGTGATAATACTGTAACGCCTGGGGCTGCTTACAATATCATTCAGTGCAAGGAAAGGCGCCATCGGAAGCCTGGATTTTCCTAAACTCATAAGGCTCTTTTTACGGAAACGTTCCCCTGTCTGGCCGTTTCTGATCGCGTCAATGGGCGTCAATTTCCTGACCCTGCCTGTACAGCCATAACAGAACAGTAAAATGACTGCGATGACAAGAACAGCACAAACAATGTTCACCAGAATCGGACTCTGATTTCCGACAATAATTGTCTGCGAGTAAACGCTCATAAGCGTTTTACCAAAGGGGAAGCTAAGGGCAAGACCGATCGCTGCGCCGATTACAGAGAGCCCCATATATTTCACAAGGTATAAGCATCGGATTTTAAAATTCCCGATACCAATCGCTTTCATTACACCGATTTCACGAAATTCCTCGGAAAGTGTAAAGGAAATGGTAAAACGCAGAACTACAAATGCGATTATAATAAGAATAATGCTTACCACAAGCAGAATACCTACCACGATCATATCAAAAATATAGGCAAATTCCATAAAGGCTCTGTCCATTGTAAAAGCGCTGTTATCTGCAAGCGGTTTTATCTGCGGCAAAACCGATTCCATATCGGGGGAATAGATATAAACAAGCGTACCGCCGTAATATTCCTCCGTGTTTTCTGCAGAAAGAAAATAATTAAAATCCTCCTCGCTTATGATATAACGCGTAATCGAGAACTGCTTTGAGCCGAAAAGCGCGTCCTTTATTTTATCCGCAAGCACAAATTCGCGGCTGACGCCGTTTAATTCTATGGTAAGCTTATCGCCCACATCAACACCGAGATCCGCCGCTTTACTCTCCGCCATATAAAACTCGCCCTGTCTGACTGTTTCAAGGATACTGCCGTCGGAAAGAAAATAATTCATGCAAATATCGCTGTGGAGCAGATTCGTACCTTCAATAACGATATCCCTGTCCTCAAAGATGAAATTATCTGCCGATAAAAACAGCATTTTTTCCGTTGCATAACGATCTGCTGCACTTGCCGAACTTAGCGTTTCATCAATGTCAACGGCACAATTTTTATTCATAACAGCCGCAAAATAATCAGGCGCATCTGCCATTTCAAAATAACTGTCCAGTGCCGTGGTAACATTTATGATGTTGTTTACACTTGACGATACAAACATTGTGGCAAGAATAATAAACAACAGAAGAATCATATTCATTGCCCTTTTTCGTTTTAAGTCTTTTTTTAATATATTCAGATACATTCTTTTACTCCTCTCCTGCTTCCGAATCGATTCTGCAAGAGATATAGTAACATCAAAATTATGAAATAATCCTTAAATACAAAACTTCAGAGTAAAAAAATAACTCTGAAATTTCCCGCCCATTATGCTTTTCTGACTACGATCGTCACACAGAAAATATCTTCTTTCATCCCGGCAAAGATTTCACCATCCATTTTACGCATCAGTGTTTTGCAAATAGAAAGCCCCAGACCGTTCCCTTTCATACCGGTACTATTGCTTCCACGATAAAAGGAATCGAAAAGATTTGGAAGCTCCTCTTTTTTCAGATTGCACCCCGAATTTTCGATCCGTATTAACTGACAGTCCTCTTCCTCCCCAAACGAAATACAGATACGCCTGCCATCGCCATATTTTATGGCATTTTCCATAACATTCTGCAGAACCTCAACCATACGGTCCTTATCCCCTTTGACAAGACATTCCGAAATTTCATCCATTTGAAATTCGGTGTGAATGACAGACAACTTATCCTTATAATAACTTTCTGTGAATTTCATAACCTCTGAAAGGTAATACTCTCCCATACTCACTTCCAAATTCAGAAAATCTTCTCTGGATGCCGTTACAATTTCATTCACGTATCTCTTGATTTCTTTCACATTCCCTGCAATGCCCCGCAAAGCTTCGTCCTTTCTCTCCTTTGTGTCATACAAATCCTCCGACAACGCTTTCGCATACAATTCAATGGATGAGAGCGGCGTTTTAATATCATGGGACAGAGAAAGAATCAATGTCTTCCGCTCCTTTTGAAATTCAAGTTCTCTCTCTTTTGTTTCCTCCAGCTTTTCGCGAAGCATATCCATTCCCCACAGGAAGTGCCCAAACAGCTTACTTTTTTCTTCTTTAACAGGCATGGACAAATTCCCTTTCGCCAGCTCATAAGATAAATTACGCATTTTCCAAAAAGGTTTTAAAACTTTATCGTACACATACACGAGCACAATATCTGTCACAAACATCATACCCAGCAGAGATATATTGATATACAAAGGTAATCGGAGACTTTTTTCCTCTGCATATTCGATCCGATACAGTTTACCGGCTATTTCTTCCACTAAATATTCGTTATCACAGGTTTCATTGGCAACAAACTCCCGGATACCTGCTATCGTCTCATACTTATTTAAATCCATTGCTTCTATTTCGAAAAACTCTGGTTTTTGTTCTTCTATTTCTTTTATCAAACGCCTTGCTTCCACAAGATATAATTTTCCGTCACTGTCATTATTCTGATAAAAATACAGTCTGTTTGCTGAAAATATAAGCAATAGCTCAGCAATGACAACCCAAAATATAAAACTTTTAAACTTACTCAAACCGATACCCTACTCCCCACTCTGTAATAATATGCCTGGGCTTTCCGGGTTCTTCTTCTATTTTGTCCCTGAGCCACTTAATATGTACCGTCAGTGTCTGCATCTCCGAATCACTGTCACTTCCCCAGACGGTATTGAACAGATACTCTTTCTTCATCGTTACATTCTTATTCTCGATTAGCAGCTTTAACAGTTTAAACTCCTTTTCGGTAACTTCTTTTTTCTGCCCATCTACATAGATCGACTGCTGCACCGTATTCAACCGGATATTCCCTTCTACAATCTCTGCCTGACCATATTTCCTTTTAAAAATGCCTTTAATCTTGGCAATTAAAATATCTACATCATAAGGCTTCTCAATGTAATCATCTGCGCCGAGATTTAATCCTTTTAATTGATCATTCTTTTCGACCCTGGCACTGGCTATTAAAATATGGGTATTGGAAGTCTCCCTGATCTTGGAACAAACCGCAAATCCGTCTATCCCGGGAAGCATAATATCCAAAACAATCACTCTGGCTCCATATTTTTCATACAATTCCAAAGCTTTTTCACCGGTCCGGGCCACACTGACCGTGTAATTCTCCCTGCGCAAAAAATCACACAGTAAAATACCTATTTCTCTGTTATCTTCTACAATTAATATATCCAGCATTTTTCTTTCCTTAAATATCTTTCCTTACTCTTCTTACACCTCAAGTGAACATTCAGATTTTCGCTCTCATTATATCATATAATAAGCCTGCATTCCACTCCTGTTTCCCAGGCCTTTTACAGCCGGCGAACTGCCCTGGCATATAAATACTCCTTTTTGATAAGAACTTCCATATGTTGATTCTTACCAAAAAGGAGTCATTTTCCCCTGAGATGCAATATCATAAAACAAGCGCAAGAAAAGCGCCCATATTTCCCCGTCTTCCGTTTGACGCACGATGCGAAAACAGCATGCCGGCATTACAGCAGGTACATAGATTTGTAACGGCAATATTCTCGTCTTTCACGCCTGCTTCTGTTAAGACAATGCGGTTCGCCTGCCACAGATCCAGCATATATTTCCCGTCTTCTTTTGCAGGCTTTAAAATTTCCCCCCATCTCGCCGCAAAAGAATCGCAGAACGCATCCGCCACATCCTCCCCTACTTCATAACAGTCCCTGCAGATAGAAGGCCCGACCGCACAGACGAGATCCCCCGGATCTGTGCCAAATTCTTTTTGCATCGCCTCAATAACCGACGCTCCAATCCGCTTCACTGTGCCGCGCCAGCCGGAATGGCCAAGCCCAATCGCCCGACGAACGGGATCAACAAAATAAAGCGGCACGCAGTCCGCGAAAAATGCGGACAAAACAAGCTCCGGTTCCCCGGTGACAAGCGCGTCCACATCCGTAAAATCGCGTTTTCTGGTAAGTCCCTTTCCTGCATCCGCCCCTGTTATAAGGCGCACATTTTTTGTATGCGTCTGGTCGGTAAAGACAAACTTCTGTTCCGGCACTCCAAGCGCGTCCGCAATCCGGTGAAAATTTTCAAATACACAGTCCGGATCATCGCCTCTGGAAAAACTGAGGTTCATTGTCGCACAATCGCCTTTGCTTACGCCGCCAAGCCGCGTTGTAAAGCAATGCTTTACAATTCCGGTTTTCTCCAGAATCGGAAATCGAAGCAAAACCAAATCGCTTCCGTCCGCGGTCTTACAATGGTCTTCTCTTATTGTTTCGCTGTTATTTTTTGTCTGAAACAAACTATGCCTCTTTTCTGTTATTTTCATTCTATGAAATCATGATTTAAAAGAAATGCTGCATCCGAAATTCAAATGCATTTTGTATATGCCTGACCAAACCGTCTCCATAAAATGCAATGACGTCGAATCTGCAGGGCTGCGTCATTCCATAGCCGTGTTTCTTATAATAATATACGGCAGCCGTACAGATCCGCCTCTGCTTTTTCTGATCGACTGCTTCCAGAGGATCGCCGCAGCAGACGTTTGCGCGGAACTTCACTTCTGTAAAGACAAGCATCTCTTTGTCTCTGGCGATAATATCAATCTCTCCGCCCCTGTTCTTATGATTTCTCTCTAAAATCCGGTATCCCTGCCCGGCAAGGTATTCCGCGGCTTTCTGTTCAAAATACGCTCCCGTTTTGCGCTTATTCTTTTCTGTCATGTTCCCGTCCACTACCCCCATGCCGCAGCTTTGCCGCGACTTGCCTTAGATGTACTTCTCACACTAAAGCAGCCCGGAATTTTTTAATTTTCCTTTCATCTTATCCATATCGTCCACAAACACCAGGATCTCGGCAACCACCTCATACAGCTCCGGCGGTATGGTATCGCCGATCTGCAATTTGGAGAGCGTCTGCGCAAGTTTATCATCCTGATAAAAAGGAACGTCATTTTCTTTTGCCGTCTCGATAATACGCTCCGCAACCGCTCCTTTTCCTGTCGCAAGGATTTTCGGCGCAGTGTCGCCTGGATCGTAAGCGATTGCCACAGCTGTTCTGTTTCTGTCAAACTCCTTTTCTTTCCCCGCCATACTAACCCACTCCCGTTTCAGGCTTTCACATCAAAAGAATACCGGTGCAGCGCGCCCATAGACGGCTGCTCCCTTGACAGAAAGTCTTCGACAAAATTTATTTTCTTTCCGTTGTTCTCCAGCGATACAGAGCAATGATAGCCTTTCTTTTTCAAACGCTTCTCCAATATTGGCAGATGTTTTTCAATCAGTCCAAAGGTTGCGTCGTCCGCCAGATAAAACTTTGTCACCACATTTCTTTTCTGCATCTTGATGGATACGTCAGTCGAACCAAGATAATCCAGATCCAGATGTAAAAAGGCGCTCAGCTCAGCATCCGGATCACGCATCCTCTTTTTATTGGTATAGACATAGAGCTCGCCGTTTGCTTTCTGCCCGGTCATCTGCAGCGGAATCTGCACATACGCATAAATCTGATTGACCTGATTCATAAATTCCACATTGCCCCGGATATCAGAGGCCGTCTGCGCAAACTGATTTGACGTCACCCCAGCCTGTTTCATCGCCGACTCAATCTGCCTCATCTGCTGCTCTAACTTTGCATATAACTTATTGATCTTATTCTCTTCCGTCAGTTCTTCGGGTTTTATCGTCCACTGTTCCGAAAATGCGCCCCGCAGCACATCTTTAAATTCTCTGGAAGAAAGCAGTTTCTTTAAACCGGTAAATCCCATATCGTTTTCGGAAAATGTATCTTTGATCACCGACAAAAACTTCTGCAGCGGCATCTCGCTGTCCAAAACCGCTTTCTTCTGCAGTTGCGGGTCTTTTGTAACCGCCTCTTCCGCCGCATCCTCCGTCATGGTATCGACAAAAACTTCCTCCTCTTCGGCCGCCGGAAAAAGTTCGGCGCTGCCGGAGAGCAGAGGAACTTTCTCAAGCTGTTTTGCCAGTTTCGCAAGCTGCTCCTCCGAAAAGAGCTGCCCCAGCTTCATCTGCGCAGAAGCGGCAGAACCAGGCTGCGCGCCGCCCGCATTTGCCGCCTGTTTTGACAGCTGTTCCAGACCCGTACCGCCCGCATTGTCGTTTTTTACTGTCCCGTCCGCGGCCTGCATCGCTCCATCCTTTACGCCTTCTGCGATCAGATCTTTGACAACGCCCATTCGTCCCGGCTCTCCGCCGTCCCTTACCTGCTCCTCTAACGGAAGAAAGGAAAACGGCCGCGCTTCTTTGTTCCCGGCCGGCTCCGCCGGTATGTCTGTCTGCCCCCTGTCTGCCCCCTGCATTTGCGGGATATGTTCTCCATCCCCCTGTAATATATCGACAATCCTGCTGTAAAGAGAAAATGCGTCTTTTGCAGGAAGCGCCTCGTCTGCAATTGCATCCGCAATCTGGGAAACTGCCGTATCCATTGCATTTAAAATGGCATGACGGTCCGCCATATAATTTTGAAACTGCGCTGTCATCTCTTTTGTTGTCGGGATCCCGAGTTTTGTCATTTTCACAAGCGCTTCCACATTGACATTCGGATTGCCGCTTAATACTTTTACCATTTCAAGAATGCTGTTTTTTCCGATCGGCATCTGCTCTTTCATCATGGCATCCACCATCGCCAGAGTCTTTTCACTGACCGGAATACCGGCCGCTGTCAGCGCATTTAGCAGTATTGGATTACCGGCGTTTCCCATCCCGTTATACGGACGTATCGAAACGGTCATACCATCGTTCGATTTGACCTGAAAAAACATGGAGACACCGGGCTGCAAATTTACTTTTGCATCCAGGCGGGCGGCAATCAGCTGGCCGTTCCCTAAGGCAAGCGTAACTTTGCCGTTTCGTATATGGTTTACCGTCCCCTCAAAAATACTGCCTGCCGATAAGTCATTTAACGTAGAAACTATTTTCTGCACGCTCTGGGCGCCGCGCAGCTCTTCTGTCCCATTTGTAATATTACGGCTGTACTGGCCTAACATATCGGAAATCTGCATAATCCCCTCATTTCTGCCGGAAACGGGCCGCCTGTTTTCACTGTGACGGCTTTCCCGCAACTGTTAATTGATCACTCTGCCGCTGAAACAAAGCGGCCGATAAAACTTTTCCGATGTATGGGAGACGGTCCGTATTTTTTCAATGCGGCAATATGCTCCCTGGAACCATATCCCTTATGGGAAGCAAACCCGTATACGGGCATTTCCCTGTCATATTCCACCATCAGTCTGTCCCTTGTGACCTTTGCAATGATACTTGCCGCCCCGATGGAAATACTTTTTGCATCTCCCTTTATAATCGGAATCTGCCTGATTTGCACACCCGGAATCGTAACGGCATCGTTTAATAATATATCGGGTTTTACCGCCAATTTACTTATAGCTTCACGCATAGCTTCATATGTTGCATTTAAAATATTAATTTCGTCAATTCTGGTCTGGTCAGACATACCGACGCCCACCGCAAGCGCTTTCTCCATAATGACGTCGTAAAGCTCCTCCCGCTTTGCGGCCGTCAGCTTTTTGGAATCATTGATATATAAAATGTCGCAATCTTCGGGCAGTATCACGGCTCCCGCAACAACCGGCCCCGCAAGAGGCCCGCGGCCCGCCTCATCAATACCGCAGACCATCCCGCACGCCTCATACATCCTCTCGTATTCCCACAGTTTTTCAATGCGTTCCCGCTCCGTCTGTAATTTTAAAATCCGTCTCTTAGCCTGGTCCGCGAGTTTTTTAACGCCGCTTCTCTGATCCGCTTCATACATCGCAATAAAAGAAGGCAGCATCTGCTCCTCTGCCGCCTCCAATTCCATCCGGATCTGCCCGATTGTCTTTTCTGCCATAAATTATCCCTCGTTTTGTTTTTCCAGTACTACATGATCTAATGTAATCCGCCCCAATTTACCGCTGCGGAACTCATCAAGAAAAAGCGCTGCGGCTTTCGCGTAATCCGGTTCGCCGCCTTTTGCGACGCACTTTCTCGCTCTTGCAATCCCAAGCAAAACATCAGACGCAGATCCTTCTTCCGAAAAATCCGTTTCCTCTGACCGATACCGCCCGGTTAACATGCCGGGATAATCGTGCCTGATCTTTTCGATTAACTCCACTGCAAGTTCGTCTTTATTCAGTATCTCATCGTTGATGGAACCCAAAAACGCCAGGTAGAGACCTGCTTTCTGATCCTCAAACTTCGGCCAGAGAATACCCGGCGTATCAAGAAGCTCCACGTTTTTATTCAGCCGTATCCACTGCTTCCCCTTTGTGACCCCCGGCTTATTGCCTGTCTTTGCGCAGGCACGCCCGGCATAGGAGTTGATAAATGTCGATTTCCCTACATTCGGAATCCCCACAACCATCGCGCGAACCGGACGATTGATAATCCCGCGTTTCCTGTCGCGCTCGATTTTCTCTTTACAGACCTCCATAATGACTGCTGTAATCTGCTTCATTCCGGCCCTGCTCCTCGCATCCAGACTGACCACGGCATATCCCTTTTCCCTGAAAAAGGAAGACCATTCCCTGTTTTTTTCCGGATCCGATAAATCTGCTTTGTTCATCAGAATCAGACGGTATTTATTTTTCCCCAACTCGTCAATATCCGGATTTCTGCTTGCAACCGGCGCACGCGCATCCAAAAGCTCAATGACCAGATCAATTAATTTTATATCCTCCTGCATCTGACGTTTTGCCTTTGTCATATGCCCCGGATACCACTGTATCTGCATAATAATCTCCATTCCGAGAACGTTTACGTTCGAGGAACCGCAGGAGAAATCTGCAAATGCAGTTTCTCCTGTCGGATCAGGGCTTATTTGTGACGTTCCCGGCACAACATAGCCAACATGAACAAGTTCATGTGTGAAAAATCAGCTATCAAGCTGATTTTTCACACTAAAATCCTCTCTTTTCAGGAACCGGAACCAATCAGCCCCATACTGCCCCAGGGGGCATAGCGGAACCATGCTTTTCCGATCATATACTCTTTTTTAATATTGCCGATATTGGCATAGCGGCTGTCCTCACTGTTGCCCCGATTGTCGCCCAGAACAAAATATTCGTTTTCCATCAGCGTCATCTCTTCGGCTGCAAGACCGGCTTCCTCAATTCGCCCGACTGAAAATTCATCCTCGTAGAGAGCACCGTTAATATAAATCTGACCGTTTTTTATCTGAATGGTATCCCCCGGAACCCCGATGACACGTTTCACATAATAATGTGATTTCTCGTTCCCGTTTGGAAGGAACACGACGACATCCCCCCGCTTTGGATCTGTCACTTTATAGATAAAGCGGTTGACCAGAACTTCGTCGCCGCCGTTGAGCGTTTCCGACATAGACTGGCCGACTACGCTGATACGCAGTCCTGCAAAATATACGGTGGTAAATGCCAACATCAAAGTAATGATAATCTCCACCGTCCATATCAAAATTTCTTTCAGGACGGAAATGTTTACTTTTTTCTCGCGCTTTGCAAAATTAGGCCCGTTTCCCCTGTGTCTGTGCAATGTATCTTCCTTTCCTTTGTAAACGTTCAACCGCCGTCATACACAACTCTTAAAAAATTACGGTAAACGGCAACTTTATTTGTCGTTTTAATAGAAGAACAGCCGCCGTATGAGATCTGTATCAATACGGCGGCCTGCATATGCGGCAATTATCTTTTTACTAACTCTTTTACTTTTGCCCTCTTTCCGACGCGGCCTCGCAAGTAGAATAACTTTGCCCTTCTCACTTTACCGTAACGGACAACGTCTACTTTTTCCACATTCGGAGAATGAAGCGGCCATGTCTTCTCCACGCCTACACCGTTGGATATTTTTCTCACGGTAAATGTGGCGCGGTTGCTTCCGCCCTGCTTTTTGATGACAATCCCCTCAAAAATCTGAATTCTCTCGTGTGTGCCCTCTTTGATCTTCGCGTGAACCTTGACGGTATCCCCTACGCGAAACTCCGGCACTTCTTTTTTGAGCTGTTCATCTTCGATTTTCTTAATAATTTCATTTGCGTTCATCCTGTGACCTCCTGATCGTTAGATGTTCTTAATACGTCTTTTCGTAACAGAGGACCATCTGTTTTCTCACAACTATGAAAGTTTATCACATCGCGTTTCAATTGTAAAGCCTTTTTTACTTTTTGATAGCCACATCCAATTGCGGATACGGAATCGAAATCTGATTTGCGTCAAGCGAAAGTTTGATATTTTCCATTAAACTGCACCTGACAGTCCAGTAATCCGCTGCATTCACCCAGACGCGCACGCCAAGATCAACTGCGGAATCGCCCAGCTGATTGACAAATACCGAGATTTCTTCTTTTGGCAGACGAAGCGGCTCCTGTTCGGCCGTCCGATAGAGGATCTCTTTCGCCTTTTTCAAATCCGCCTCATAGGCAATCCCGACATTGAGATCGACTCTGCGCTTATCCATCTGTGAGACGTTCATCAGACTGCTGTTTGAAAGCGCTCCGTTTGGAATAATAATCAATCGGTTATCCGGCGTCAGAAGCTTTGTATAAAAAATCGAAATTTCCGATACGGTTCCCTCGTTTTTGCCGGAATATTCTATAATATAATCGCCGACTTTAAACGGTTTTAAGACCAATATCAGTACGCCGCCGGCAAAATTCGAAAGGCTCCCCTGCAATGCAAGTCCGACGGCAACACCGGCCGAACCGAGAACTGCGACCGCTGATGTCGTCGCTATGCCAAACATTCCCATAATGATAAAAATAAGTATGACATAAAGCGCATATTTCATCAGCGGAAGTACAAACTGTTTGACACCCACATCCGCATTCGCGCGCTCCATCGAGCGCTTCGTCATCTTAAGCAGAAGCTTAATGATTTTGGATCCGACGATATAGACAAGTAATGCGACAAGAACCTGAAATGCAAAATTAAGAACATCCGGCACAAAACCGGAAAGCCACTCGCTGATCAGTCCCGGATTTTTTGCAACTTCCTGTAAATTCTGCTGCGCCTGATTTAAAATCTCAAGTGTTTCTGTTGTATCCGGCAGGGCCTCCTGCCCGGCTGCAAAATACATAACTCATCCTCCCTGTAGTATCTTTATTATATTTTTTCTTATGAAATGCAATCCAAAATACGCTTTGACACACTCTCAAAAAATGAGATCCGTCTTACGGTTCGATCTCATGGATCAATAAACCGCTCCGAAGTTTCGGTTCAAACCAGGTGGATTTTGGAGGCATCAAAAGCCCTGCGTCTGCAACGGCAAATAATTCAGCTATAGAGGTCGGATACATGGCAAACGCTGCGGCGCAATCTGTTTTACAGCGCCTTACAAGCTCTTCCACACCTCGAATCCCGCCGACAAAGTCGATACGGCCGTCCGTCTTTGGATCTTTGATTCCAAGTACCGGCTCCAAAAAACTGTTCTGCAGAATAGAAACATCAAGCCCTGCAACCGGATCGCCGGTATGCCTGTCCGCTTCACGCACTCTGCACAAAAACCAGTGATCTTTGATGTAAAGTGTAAACGTTCCCTTTTCTTTCGGCTTTTTTTCATCCTGTGCCAAAAGCTCCGTCACGTCAAAACGCG
>CAMUHN010000028.1 GCA_947088675.1 uncultured Roseburia sp. | reverse complement strand
GAGGGAAGAGGAGGAGCCGGAGGGCGAATCCGGGATGGATGAAAGAAGAGACGGAGCAGTTATCTGTATGGAATTTTGAGGGTACAATAGTTCTATATTATAATTTGTATCATATAATAAAAATATAATCCTCGATAGCTCAGTCGGTAGAGCACGCGGCTGTTAACCGCGCTGTCGTAGGTTCGAGTCCTACTCGGGGAGTTTGTAATAATAGTTGTGGCGCAGTAGCCAAGTGGTAAGGCACCGGTCTGCAACACCGTTATTCACCGGTTCAAATCCGGTCTGCGCCTCTTAACAATTTTTTAACAATGTTTTTTTGCAATTTTATTTGAGGGATCTTTTACATTTATATTGTAAAAGGTTCTTTTTTTATCTGTTATAGAAAGAGACAACAAATTTTTTTTACAGATGATGTGGTTGTCAAAAAGGTGTCTGCATCCCGTTGGAGAAAAAATGGTTCAATATTGGAAATGGATGATGAAAAATAAGAAGCTATTTGCAGCGATACTGCTTGTGTCAGTGTTGCTTTCCTGTATGACAGGGTGTAACGGTAAAACAGACCGTTTTTCAAATGTCGATATGCCAGAGACGGTGCAGCCGTTGGAATCCGGGGAAGCGGGTATGCCAGAGACAGTGCAGCCGTTTGATCCGAATGCTGACGAATTGTACTCTCCTGACGGACAGTCGGCGCTTATTGAGGAAGATAACGGTACATACCAGGTAAAGAGGCTGTATCAGGTCAGTGCACCAAAGGAATCCATGGAGGAAACGAGGTGGTGTAGTCTTCAAAAGAAGACAGGACAGCTTGAAATATGGGATGATCTGGAAAAGCAGAGTATTTTTAAAGGGACAGTGCGTCTGGATGAAGACGGGGTCCTGGTAAATAAAAAATATTACGATAAGCTTTTATGGGATGACCTGTACCGGATTTCTGATTACAGAGAAGAAACATCTATTGTGGCATGGAGAGACGGAGATTTATCGGAAGGGCAGGCGTGTGTGGGAAATTACGAAAATCCGGAGGATTTTTTGTCGGAGGCAGGATTTCAAAACAATGCGCCTGTATATGAATATTATGACAGATTTCATAATCTGAGACTGGAATTGTATTCGGATGATTCGAAAGAAAGGTTCTGTGGGATTGTATATCGTTATTATTTTAACAGTGACCGCAAAAAATGCATGGAAGGATATGGATTTACGATAGACAGGGTGGAAGTGCGTGAATGGGAAAAGGATACTGCTTTCTCTATAAAATCCGTAACCGGTTCAGACGGATCGAACGCAGTGGAAGAGTTTGAGGAGATTATCGAATATACGCGGAACGGGATGATGGATTCTTATAAATCCAGAGGGCTTATGGAACGCAGACGGGACGAAGATGGGGAGTTGGAGCTTGCGCCTGTCACCGTTCTGGAGCTGGATTATGTATATCGTGACGACGGAACTTTATATTATCGGGATTATACCCATAATCCTTACATATTTGGTTCAACACTCGGCACGCTGGAAAGTTATTATGATGAAAGCGGCCGAGTCGTATATGAGAGCGGATATATCACTCACGGAGAGCTGGAAAACTATTATATTTATAGTGATACACGGGAAAAACCAAAGTATCGTCTGGTCGTCGATTATGGCGGAGGCTATGCAACTGCTGATATGGTGCGATATCTCTAACAGGAAAGGATATGTTCTCTGTGATATTGAATGAAATCGTTTTTTTGAAAATCCGGTAGATATCCATAGCTGTCTAAGAGCAGTTTGATCATTGCAGCGGATCTTGCCTGGGTATTGATACTTTTAGCGGGATTAAATTCAATATCGGTAAAATAATTATATTGCAAAATAGTATTGATTTCATTTGCCGCAAATGTATTTTTTACAGCGGTAAAATAGATGAAATCATAGAATACCGTTTTAGGAATTAAGGGGAAGTCCTCGTTTTCAAAACGGAATGCTTTCAATTCTCCGGAATTGCGCAGTCTTTCGTCCCGTTTGGCTTCTCTTGGCAGCACATCCAGTAAATCAGGATAGGGGACGCCATGCTCGAACACTTTAGCGCTCTGAAAAATATTTTCAAGGGCATAGTTATTTAATTTCAGATGGAATGCGCTCAATCTGGTTCCGATCGTTTCTTTGCTCTTCGTGCTGATTTCCAGAGGTTTGGCGCTTTCATCTGTTTTTTTGATTGCATGATGTAAACTCTCAATGCATTTTTGTTTTTGAGAGACGGCAAAACCGGGAAACCATTCAAATGAATAGATTTCACTGACAACTTTTTCATTTCGGATAAAAAATGCAGGACGTTCCGCCATAATATGTATCCTTTCAAAGTGTGATGAATCAGGTGAAAAACAGATATTGTATCTGTAACAGGAATCAATCCCTCATGAATGGAGACAAGGGAGTTGAAACGGGCTTGTTATTTTGTTTATTATACCACAAACCAGAGAAAAGTGATAAAAAATTGCTATGATAAGTAATACGGGAGCGTCCCAATCTACAGTATAATTGCTATTTTTTTCATATTTTGCTATAATAAGCCTGTTTGAAACAAACGTAGAACGTGTACCTGTTGTTACAGAGTGTGTTTGAGACATGCTTGCGTCTATGAAGGGAGAGGAAATGTGAAAAAATGGAAAAATCTATGCTGGTTATTTCTGGTCGTATGTGGGATCTATGTATTCGGAATGCCACAGCCGGCACAGGCAGCAGAAACTATGGCGGCGACTTATCCGTCTGAACAGGTAGGAGAAGGACTGCAGGCGGAACTGACAGAGGATGGGGTATTGACGATCCGCGGCGCAGGAGAAATGAAGAACTGGAGCGGCTCCGGCAGCCCGTGGTACAAAGAGAGAAATTCAATCCAAAAAGTAGTGATTGAATCAGGCGTGGTGTCGGTTGGAACATATGCCTTTTATAATTGTAATGCGCTGATTGAGGTAAATCTTCCCTCTGAACTGGAATCTATGGGGGATTATGCGTTCCGAAATTGTGCGGCATTGCCGGAAATCGTTCTGCCAGACGGACTGAAGACGCTTGGAAACAATGCGTTTGAGGGCTGTAAGATGCTTGCGAAAGCGGATTTGCCGACGGGACTGGTATCTTTAGGAGAATATGCATTTAACAATTGCAGCATGCTGCCAGAAATTAATCTGCCAGATGGAATAACGGAAATTGCCAGAGGCACATTTCAAAATTGTACAGCCCTGGAGCGCATAGATCTGAATCAGGTTATTACGGTGAAATCCAACGCGTTTAACAGCTGTATTGTATTGTCGATCGTTGATTTGAAGAACGTTAAGGTACTGGAAAATAATGCTTTTTTTCACTGCGATGCATTGGAGTCCGTTAAGATTCCGTCAACAGTTACGGAAGTTGGTACGAGCGGGGCTTTCACCAGTTGCAAAAAACTGACGCAGGTGGTTTTTGCGGCAGGTACAAAAGCGATACCATCCTATATCTGCGCAGGTATGAATAATCTTACAACACTGATATTTGAAACAAATACAGAAAGTATTTGCGAAGTTGCTGAGATTGGGAATTACGCGTTCCGAAACTGCACGTCATTGCAGGAGATTGATCTGCCAGCCGGACTGAAGACGCTTGGAAACAATGTATTTGAGGGATGCAGCCTGCTTGTGAAAGCGGATTTGCCGACAGGTCTTGCGTCCCTTGGGGAATATGCATTTCGCAATTGCAGTGCGCTGAAAGAAATCAGCCTGCCGGATGAAATTACAGAGATTTCCAGGGGGGCATTCCAAAATTGTGCGGCTTTGGAACGCATAGATTTAAATCGGATTAATACAGTGAGGGCAAATGCATTTAACGGCTGCGCCACATTGTCAGAAATCGATTTAAAGAGCGTGAATGAGCTGGAAAACAGCGCATTTTCCGGCTGTGACGCATTGGAGTCCATAGAGTTTCCGCCGACAGTTACGACTGTTGGGACAGCCGGCGTATTTACCAACTGCAGGAAGCTGACACAGGTGGTTTTTACGGCGGGAACGAAAAATATACTGCCCTATGCCTGTACCGGAATAAGTTATCTTACAGATGTCGTATTTGAAAAAAATGCGGACGGTGTTTGCGAAGTGGAAGAGGTTGGGGATTATGCGTTCCGAAATTGTACATCATTGAGAACAATAGAATTGCCGGACGGATTGATCACCCTTGGAAATCATGCGTTTGAGGGGTGCACGCTGCTTGCGGAAGTGAAATTGCCGACAGGGCTGTCATCTCTGGGGGAATATACGTTTTATTACTGCGGCGGACTTGCAGAAATTATAATACCGGACAGCGTAACAGAGATTGGCAGAAGCGCATTCCAGAACTGTAAAATACTAGATAACATTGATTTAAACCAGGTAGCGATAGTAAGATCAAATGCATTTTACGGTTGTATGGCGCTGAAAAATCTGGATTTACGTAATGTGGAGACATTAGAGAACAACGCGTTTGGAAATTGCGATGCATTAGCATCTGTCACGATTCCGGCTTCCGTTACAGCTATGGGAAGCAGCGGCGCATTTGCGGACTGCGATCTCTTGCAGCGTGTAGTATTTTCTTCCGGAATACAGACAGTACCGGCGAATGCCTGCCGAAATATGAATAAACTTACAACGGTGGAATTTGAGAGCAGCAAAGACGGAATTGCTGCCGTTACGTCAATTGGAAACTATGCTTTTTCCAATTGTTCCGGATTGCTTACCATTGCTTTGCCGGATAGCCTGGCGTCAATTGGCAGCGAAGCATTTTCCGGCTGCAGCAGTCTGCGGGATATTGTGGTTCCGGAGAGCGTAGGACAAATTGGAAGCAGAGCTTTTGCCAATTGCAACGCGCTTCGCATTGTATCGTTAGGAAATCAATTGACGGCTGATACGTTAAACAGCAATGTATTTTATCGTTCTGCCCGGTCGGAACTGATGGTAGAGACAGAAAATACCTGGCTGCGTGAGAATTACGACTGGTCAAATTCCAATATCACGCCTTTATATGCAGTAAACAGCTATGAGACAGGGGAAAACGGCAGGGTTCTGGCGTTTGAAAACGGGTTTCTGGCAATTGTCGGAAGCGGGGCGATGGCAGATTATGCCAGCGCAGACGAGCTTCCCTGGCGGGAATATCTGGCAGAAATGCAGTATCTGTTTATCGGAAGCAATATAACGCAGATCGGAGCACATTCATTTGACGGGAGCGCTCTTACGGATCTTTGGCTAAGAGACTGTGTTTCTCTGGAAACGATTGGCGAGTATGCCTTTGCCAATAACAGGCGCCTGGATTATATCGTAATTGGATCGGATGTAAAATCCATCGGAACGCACGCGTTTTATTTGCCGGATCCCCTTACTTTTCTGTTGGAATCGGAAAATACCGCCGCGGCGGATTATGACTGGGAAGGCGACAATCGGATTTTGGATACGGAAACTGTCATTTATAAACTGACGGATACGGCTCTGGCTTATGTAAAAGATGAAACACTATTGATACGGGGGAACGGGCCGTCCTGTGATTATTCGAGAAATAACCAGCCCTGGAAAAACGATTCGTTTACAACGGTTCTAATACAGGATGGCATTACATATCTGGGTACTTACAGTTTCTATCAGATGACAGGAATTACGGCTGTGATTTTCCCCAAAACATTTACTGGGATTGGAAATTACGCTTTCAGCGGCTGTACCGGCTTATCGCAGATTCAGGTTCCGGAGGAACTGACTGAAATTGGCGGTTATGCTTTTCATGAATGCACGGCGCTGACACGTTTTGCATTTCCGGATATGGTAAGCACAATCGGATCGAATGCGTTTAGCGGCTGTACTGCTCTGCAGCAGGTAACATTGCCAAAAGGGCTTACAAATCTGGGAGAGAAAGCGTTTTATGGTTGTACGTCAGTGGGGACGGTTAATATCGAATGCGCTTTTCTGGATACAATTTCCAATCATGCATTTGAGGGATGCAGCGCGCTTCGGACGCTTTCTGTTCCTTCATCTGTGAAACGTATTGCAAGGGGAGCGTTTGCTTCCTGTGAAAAGTTAAATACGATCCGGTTTTCCGAAGGGATTGTGTCCCTGGACGGGGGAGCGTTTGCTGATTGCGAAAGCCTGATCTCAGTCAGGATACCGCGGAGTCTGACAACGGTAAGCGTATACAATAATGCGGGACCTTTCGGCCCGTCATTGCAGAAAGCGACATTTGCAGAAAAAACAAGAACGATAGCGGCAAACCTGTTTTATGGCTGCACCGGCTTAGAAGAGGTAAGCCTGCCGGATACTCTTTCCGAAATTGAAGATTCTGCGTTTTTGGGCTGCACATCATTAAGGGAACTTATATTTCCGGATACTGTGAGTTTTATCGGAGACAGAGCATTTTCTGAATGTGCGGCGCTGCAGGATACAGTATTGCCGGAACAGATAGAAACGATTGGCGCGGGCGCGTTTTACGGCTGCGTCGGAATAGGAGCGGTCAGCCTGCCAAAGGATTTACAGACATTGGGGAACGGGGCATTTGAAAATTGTACGGGGCTGAAAACTGTGACGTTTGGTTCGGATCTCACAGAAATTCCGGATACGGCATTTCTGTCCTGCGATCTGAAAGAGGTAAACCTGCCCTGTAAAGTAAAGCGTATTAAAAAGAACGCGTTTGCAGGGAATGCATCTCTGGAACTGATTACGATTCCTGCAGTTACCTCTTCTATTGCGCCAGATGCGTTTGCAGATATTCCGTCTCTGACAATCGGAGGCGCGGCCGGAAGCTATGCGGAAACGTTTGCGGGTGAGAACGGCATTGTGTTTGACAGCCAAAAAGGAATTGCGGCGGAAGCGATTACAGTCAAGCAGACATCCTTAACATTGGCTAACTGGCAAAACAGGACAATTCGCATTGACGTCATGCCGGAGACAATGACGGATGCCATTGTGTGGGAAAGCAGTGATGCAGAAACGATATCAGTAAAAGCGGATGGGGATAACCCCACGGAGGCGATTGTCACTTCGCAGAATGAAGGCGCGGCTGTTATCACGGTGAAAGCAGGAGCAGTTTCTCAGACTATTGCTGTAACATCGGAAAATCTGGTGACGAGCCTGTCATTTGACGAAAGTTATCTTTACCTGACAGAGCCTGGGGAGAAGAAACAGTTAAAAGTCCGGATCAGCCCTTACGATGCCGACAATGCTGCCCTGGTATGGAAAACATCGGATAAAACAATTGCAACGGTAGATGAAGACGGTACCGTGACGGCGATAGGAAAAGGTGTTGCGCGAATTACAGCGATGCTGAAAGACGGCTCCATGCGGGCATACTGTTTTGTCAATGTCGATACCAAAATGGAGATGACAGGCATCGAGCTATCAGATTCCGCTCTTTTTCTGACTTCGGAGGGGGCGGCCCTGACAGCAAAAATTTTGCCGGAGGGATGTAAAGAGCAGGAGCTGAAATGGAGTTCCTCGGACGAGAGCGTGGCTGTTGTAGATGAAAACGGATATGTCACGGCAGTAAACAGCGGGACAGCGAAAATTACTGTCAGCAATGTTCCCGAGACGCCCGAAGATGTTGTCTATTATGCGGAATGTATTGTGACAGTGCGAAACGTAGACATTCATGTGGAACATGTTACTCTGGATCAGCGGACAGTTTATCTGAGGCGGCCAGGGGAAACGGCGCAGCTTACGGCGGCTGTTTATCCGGAAAATGCGGATTTGAAAGATGTTTCTTTTAAAAGCAGCGATGAAAACGTAGCGTCCGTAGATGAAAACGGCAGGGTAACGGCTAAAAACAGCGGAACGGCTGCAATTACAGTAAAGACATTAGAAGGCGGATATACGGCAGAATGCTATGTAGTCGTCTCTTACCAGCTGACGGATATCTCATTTGCTGTCAACAAAATGGAATTAAAACCAGGAGAGTCAAAATCAGTGTCAGTGGTCTTTGAACCTGCTTTTATCACAACGCCGTCTGTAGAATGGTATACGACAAATTCCCGTGTGGCGACGGTGGATGAACATGGCCTTGTAACGGCAGCAGCGGCAGGAAAAGCAGATATCAAGTGCCGTTCTACAGATGGGACAAATATTGTTGCCGTGTGCAACGTATCCGTGACGGATCGTTCGCAAGAAACACCCGGCACAGAAACACCGGGCGTGACGCCAAAACCGGACGATTCGCAAAATACGACAGGCAGACCCGACGCGCCGGATACTCCGGCAACGAAAGCTCCGGTGATCAAAAGAGCCGTAATTCAGAAAATAACGCCGAAGAAAAAGAGTCTGAAACTCAAATGGAAAAAACAAAGCGGTATAACCGGTTATCAGATTCAGCTTGCGTTGAAAAAGAATTTTTCCGGAAAAAAGACTGTGTGGATAAAATCGTCAAAGACAACAAGCAAAAATATCACAAAACTGAAAGCAAAGAAAAAATACTATATCAGAATCAGAGCCTATAAAACGGTAAAAGGAGAAAGGTATTACGGACCATGGAGTAAAGTGGCAGGTAAAAAGACAAAATAGAGAGGGGAGAGACTATGAAAACAGGAAAAAGGATCGTATCTGCCTGGCTTGCAGGATGTATGTGTTTTCTTCTGCTGCTTGGAAACGGCTGCCTGACCAGCGCCGCTGAAACATGTTTTGCAGAGGAGGAGCCGGATCGGGAAACCATAGAGAAAGCAGGAAAGGAAGACGTAACGATTGATTCGCTTGATGTGGCGTATGAAACGGTTGACTGGGTGGTATCGGAAAAGGGAAAAACGGACGCCGCCCAAAAGACGCGGAACAATGAAATTGTGCTTGTTCTGGACGTTTCCGGCAGTATGAGCGGAACGCCTTTAAGCCAGCTGAAAAAAGCCTGCTATAATTTTGTAGACGATATTCTGGCAGAAGATCCGGATGTTGGCATCGGCATTGTCGCATTTGAAAGCAGGGTAAGAACCTATACATTTGACGGGGAGTATTTTACCAACAGCCGCAGTGACTTAAGGAGCGTAATCCGCAGCTTAAGCCCATTGGGCGGCACGGCTATGAATGCCGGACTGGCGGAAGGAGACAATGTGCTGCAGACTTACGGCGAAGCCGCGCAGCAGTATCTGATTGTGATGGCTGATGGTATGCCAAACGAAGGAACCGCTTACAACGGTCCTGACGCGCGGTACGGGGGAACAGAATATACAGATCCAAACGGAAATGCGTTTTCCCATAGCAGTTCTCCTTACTGCAGCGCAGTTTATAACACTTTTCATGGGATCGAAAGTGAATATATTATCTATTCGCTGGGATATTTTCATTCTCTGAGAGGAACGGAAAAACAATTTGCCGCCACATTTATGAATGATATTCAAAATAACGGATATATCGAAGTAAGTAATGCGGATCAGATCACGTTTTCCTTTGAAGGTCTTGCGGATCATATTAATTCGGACATGGTATCTATGTCTGTCAGTTCGCTGGCGTTAAAGCCAAATGAAAAGAGAGGGTTATCCGTTGTGTTTTCTGACGCATATACGTCCAAAGACAGGGAGGTGACATGGAGTTCAAAAAATCAGGCAGTTGCGGTTGTGAATGCAAATGGAACCGTTACGGCTGTTCGGGAGGGAACTGCAGAAATCACGGCGTCTGTGGGAGGATATACGGCGGTATGCAGGGTGACTGTTACAAAAGAAAAACCATCCGGAACATTAAAGCTTAACATCCTGCAGAATGAAAATGACCAGAGCAGGGAAAAAGACAATTATAAAAAGGCGTCCTATGCCATTGTCACGTATGACGGCGTGGAATACAAAGCGGATTCCAATGGCCAGGTTGCCGTCCCGAAATATAAAACGGGAGAAATTCAGGTGTCCAAGGAAGGGTTTAAGACCAGATCAATTGCCTGTGCGAACCTGACGAACAATCAGAAAATATATCTGCAGAAAACATCGGACAATCCATCGATTCACGCGGTGTGGGTCAATAGCATTGATGTGCTTTCTGAGGATTATCCTGTGGGATCGGAAGCAGGGCCAATTTCGATAAGCGTGGATGTAGATTGGGGAGATGCGGATTCCGGAACACTGCAGCTGGGACAGGAAGCGGTATTTGTGAATTTTCCGACAGGAAAAACAACAATGTCTCTTCAGATCCATGACGCATTTGATGTGAGCAAAGAGATCTACCTGATCGCAAAGAATGCGAAAGGAAACACGGTAAAACGCCAGCTGGCATTTATGCTGGATTCGGCGTCGGCCGGCATGGAAGGATTTGAGGTGTCATTTGGGGATGATATCAAGCTCACAATTCCGGATGCGGTTCCTTTTCTGGGAGGGTCAGAATTAAGCCTTGATATTTTACAAAATGAAATTCTTCCTGTCACTGTGTCGGTGGAAGACGGGAAAGTAAAAGCTGCCCTTGGGATTGATCTTGATAAAATTTCTTATGACAGTACAACGGACAGTGACGGAAAGAAAAAGGGCGAATGGGATTCTACAAATGTTGGGGATCAGTACAAAAATCTGAAACGTAATGTCAGTGATTTTATCAAATCCGTGAAGAATTTAAAAAACGCAAAGCCCGGTTCTGCATCGAATATATGGAGCAATATCAGGAAAAAATATGGCAATGACATTGCCAAAAAGAAAGGCTCTTTCGGAGTCGAATCGGATATTCAGATACTGGGCTATGCCGAGGGATATCTGGACGGAAACAGGAAGATCCGGATCACGGAAGCGGGATTGTATCTGGTGATCAGCGCAAAAGCGGACTGGAGCGGCAATATGTCCGTTATGGTCGTGGTGGTTCCTGTCCCGGTATACTGGGAAGCAAGCATTGGCGGCGAGGCAAAAGCCGGATTCAATATGAGCTATGACGCAGGCAAAAAGAAATATGTGCCCAACGGGGAACTTTCCGCAAAACTGGAAGGCTCGGTAGGCGGCGGACTGGGAAATACAAATATTGCGACAATTGGCGGTGGAGGAAAGGCAAGCATTTCTCCCCAGATCAAATTTAATTACGCAAAAGAAAACTACTTTGCTGCAACGCTGGCAATCAACGCGTATTTTAAGCTGACTGCATTGGGCATTTACGAACATACCTGGGAGCCGGATGGGCTGAAAAAAGAGTGGACGATTGATAACGGTGTGGAAAGCATCGGACTTGTGATGGAAGAAGCATTTGATACAAAAGAGCTGTATCGGGCACAGGATTATGAAATTGCTGATCTCTCATATTTGGATGAAGCCGGTGCTTCTATGCAGGTAATTCCTGTTTCCAATACAAAAAGCGAATATGCACAGGATGTTTTGATGGTACAGGAAAACGCGTTATCAGAGACGTCTCCTCAGATCAGAGAATTTGGGGATGGAAAGAAAATTGCAATCTGGCTCCATGCTCCGGAGGCGGACGTAAATGCGGTAACTTTATACTATTCCTATTTTGACGGGAAAGGCTGGAGTGAGCCTGCTGCGGTGGAGCAGGATGGTACGCCGGATCTTGACGCGCAGTTATATGTCTCTGGCAGCGATACCTGCATGGTAGTATGGGAAGATACCAGGGAAGCTTTCAGTAGTGCCAAAGGCAGTCTTAACGAACTTTCTCAGGTAGAAATTCAGGCAGCAGAGTTTGATTTTGCCAATGCCCGTTTTTCAGAAGCTGTTCCGCTCAGCAGGAATCCGCAGGCATTGCCTTTTATGCCTGTCATTTCCGGCGACGGCGGTATGATACATGTTTCCTGGGTAGAAAATTCAGCGATGGACTGGTTTGGAATCAAAGGAGTCAATTCCATTCTGACAAGTACATACAGCGGCGGGCAGTGGAGCGAGCCGGTTGTCTCTTATGATGGGTTAGAGGGAGCGGTACTTTCTCTGGCATCCGATACGAACGGGTCGGTGCATTCTCTGGCATATGCCTTAGATGCAGACAGAGATTTCGGCACTGTTTTCGATCAGGAGATCTGTGTCAATGGGGAAAAGATCACAGACAACGATGTATCAGACAGAAATGTAACATTTGAGAACCATGTGCTGTATTGGAGCCAGGGGGGCGACATCGTTTACAGGAAAGATATCACATCGCCGCAGACAGAGCGCGTATTAGGGGAACAAACATTTCCTTTTACGGATTACAGGGTTGTCTGTGATGGCAGTACGGAAGCTGTGCTGTTTTTGGCGCCGGATGGAATGAAAAACAGTATTATGGGCGTAATAAAAACAGATGATGGCTGGAGTGAGCCGGTTCAGATATCCGATCCCAAAGACAGTACGGAAATCACAGATTTTTCTGCCTGCTGGTCAGAAGGCGCATTGCAGATGCTTTGCAACAGGGTGAATATCAAAGGAGAAATGGATTATGAACATTCGGCTGCAGAGCTTTATGGACAGACCGATCTTGTGCTGACAGAGTACAGGCCAGGCAAGTCTGTGAGCATACTGGATGCAGTCTGCGATTCGGAGGAAATTGCGGAAGGACTGATGGAAGTCGCGCTTTCAGTGAAAAACGCTTCTCTGGAAAAAGTGGCAGGCCTGCATGTTGCCGTCACCGATGCGGACGGTCGGACTCTGCAGGAAAGTGAGATACAGCATACGCTGCAGGCAGGCGAAACTGCTGAGATTCTCTTTCCGATGATTGTGCCGACGGAGCAAATCGGAAAAACAGTATCCATACATGTGATGCCGACAGGCAGCAGCATGACATCGCCGGACGGCCGTGTGGACATCGGACTTTCTTATGAAGATATTGCAGTGGATTATGCTTACTGGGCGTATGACGGGGATGGAACGGTAACGATTCTTGCAGACGTTATGAACAACGGGTTTGAACATGCAGAAAATATAAAAGTAAATCTGCGAAAGGGCAGCGCCGGCGGCGATCTTGTGCAAAGTGCCGTCATTACAAAAGCAGAGGCGCAAAATAAGGTCTCTATTGCATTTGACGCAGTACCGTTTGAAAAAGATACCATGTATTATGTAGTGGCGGAAGTGCCGGATACGGACAAAAATGCCGGAAATAACGAAGACTTTGTAGCGCTTACCGATAACAAAGAAGTAAGCGGCCGGATATTGACCGGTATTACGGCGAGTCTTGGAAAAACAGATTATACTGCAGGAGAAACGTTAATATTAAACGATCTTGCAGTATTCGGAAACTACTCTGACGGCAGCCAGTCAAACGTAACTGCAGATGCAGTCATTGATATGAATGCAGTGAATATGGCGGCAGAGGGGACATATCAGATTCTCATTTCCTATGAGGGGAAAACAGCTGCAGTATCTGTTGTTGTAACAAAAGCGGTTGCCGTACAAAAGCCAGGTACGAATCCTCCGGTAACTGTACCGGCAAAAGGAACCGCATTTAATGCAGGCAATCTGCGGTATAAAGTTACCAGTAACCCGGGAAAGACAGCAACGGTTACAGTATTGAAACATCAGAAAAAAGCAACAGTGAAAAATATAACTATTCCGTCGGTCGTTACTTCAAATGGTGTGAGATATAAAGTGACAGCGATCCATACAGGCGCATTCCAAAACGCGAAGAAACTGCAAAGCGTTACAATTGGCACAAACGTAACCACAATTGGAAAAAAGGCGTTTTATGGCTGTAAAAAATTAAAAAGCGTAACGATAAAAGCAAAATCATTAAAAAAAGTAGGCAGCAGCGCATTTGGAAAAATCCATAAAAAGGCAACTTATAAAGTACCCAAAAAGAAATACAATGTATATAAAAAACTGCTTTCGGCAAAGAAAGCCGGTTATGTGAAAACGCAAAAGATAAAAAAAGGATAACGGTTTTTCTCTCTGTTTTATAATTTTGATGTATAAAGTGAATGGCATTTTCCGATAATAGTTCTGTATTAAAATAAAAAGAGAGGTAAATGTCATGGTATTATCAGAAAAAGAATCAGCGGCAATCAAAGATCTCCAGACGCAGGAACAGAGCTGTATTGACAAATATCAGAAATACAGCAGCGAAGCAAAAGATCCGGTACTTGTTGATTTGTTTCAGCATCTGCACAAAGACGAGCAGAAACATTACAATTCTTTAGGACAGGTACTGACGGGCAGCGTACCGAAAGCAGACTGTAACGACTGCCACGGAAAAAATTATAATCCGACAGCAACCTACAAGCCGATGGACAATTCCGAGGATAAAAAATCGGATTGTTATCTTGCCACTGACTGCATCGGAACAGAGAAGCTTGTTTCCTCCGAGTATAATACGGACGTATTTGTATTTGGCGATCCGGATGTGCGTAAACTGCTTGCGGATATCCAGATCGAAGAACAGAATCATGCGGAGATGCTCTATAAGTACAAGACAGTAAACAGTATGTCATAACAGCAAAAAACAGATTTTCCTTACACCTGTCGTGTTCGGAAAATCTGTTTTTTTTCTGACAGGAAAGAACATGTTACTGTGTAGTATTTTTCAAAGTCGCTCTGGTATCCGAGAAAGAAATCAGTTATAATAAAAAAGATTATGTTTGGAAAAGAGGAGAGATTTTGAATACAAAAGCAGTTTTTTTGGATATTGACGGTACAACAGTAGACGAAAACGGGAGAGTGCCAGACTCCACGAAAGAGGCTGTGAGGAGGGCAAAGAAAAACGGACATAAAATGGTAATATGCACCGGAAGAAGCCGTTTTCAGATCTATGACGAATTGCTGTCGCTTGGTTTTTCCGGTATTGTGGGGGCAGCAGGGGCATTTGTGGATGTGGACGGAAAAGAAATTTTTCATGCATATATTGATGAGGTACATTTAAAGAGCAGTTTTGAATATCTTGAGAAAAACGGCTTTTTGTTCTGTTATCAGGCAGATGACGGTATTATGATCAATCAGCGCAGCAGCGACGGAATGATTCGATTTTTTCGGGAACGCAGGATGAACGAGAGGCGTTTAAACCGCCTGATCGGGAAAATGCATCTGACGGATCGTCCGTGGGACAATCCGAAAAACGAAAAAATTATTTATTATGAAGCGCCGTTTCCCGTTGCAGCAGTGAACAGGGATCTGGCGCCGTATTTTGATACAGTTGCGATCAGTCTGGAAGGAATGGATGATTTTGCAGGAGAAATCGGAATAGGGGGCATTCACAAGGCAACGGGAATGGAGCGCTATCTTAGGGCGGTTGGCATTTCACGGGCGGACTGCATTGCAGTCGGCGACGGACCGAATGACCTTCCGATGATGGAATATGCCGGCGTTGGCGTTGCAATGGGAAACGCGCTGGACAGTGTAAAATCCCGCGCAGATCTTGTGACCGATTCCATTCACAATGACGGACTGATCAAAGCATTTGAGAAGCTTTCTCTATTGTAGAAGAGCAGACGGGGTGTTATGGGAGTAACGGGGACAAAGTTTTCGTTCTGGATTTGAGTCACTGAGAAACTGTAATCTGGAGGCTGGTATGAGAACAATCTTATTGTTGGAAGACGATAAAAATTTAAACAGGGGAATTTCACTGAAATTGGAAAAAGAGGGGTATGAGGTATACTCTGCAGTTACGATTGCACAGGCCAGAGAGATGTTTCAGACGGAAACAATCGATATGGTAATCAGCGATATCACGCTGCCTGACGGTAGCGGACTTGATTTTGGGAAATTTGTGCGTGATAATGGCAATGCGTATCTGGTATATCTGACAGCGCTGGACCAGGAGGTTGACATTGTAAATGGTTATGATACGGGGGCGGATGATTATGTGACAAAACCGTTCTCGCTCATGGTATTGACTTCAAAGGTAAACGCCCTGATGCGGCGCCTTTCCGATACAGGCAGAAAGGCGCTGGTTTCCGGTGACATCAGCGTATCGCTTGAGCAGATGACAGTAATGAAAGCTGGCAGTCAGGTTATGCTCAGTAAGACAGAAATTATGCTTTTGATTTATCTTATGCGCAATGCGGGACAGATTGTCTCCAGGGAGCAGATATTAGATTCTGTATGGGGTCTGGACGGCAGGTTTGTGGACGATAATACAGTGGCGGTCAACATCAGCAGACTGAAAACCAAACTTGCGACAGATCATATTGTAAACGCAAGGGGACTGGGTTATATATGGACAGGAAAAATAACAGATCAATCATAACATATCTTGCAATTTGGACAGGTACGGCCATTGTATTGTTTGTGGCCGTATTTTGTATTTCATGGCAAATAGAACAGACAAACCGAAATCGGGCGGCGAAATTTCTTGCCATGCATCCGCAGATGGAAGCCGATGCAGTTGAAATTTTTATAAAAGAGCCGGAACAGGAAAGTGGAATTACTGAAAATCATGCCATTGATCTTTTGCAGGAAAAATATGGTTATGATTTTTATTATGATGTTTTCCACAATCCGGTCTGGTATCTGTGGGGCGTATTTCTGATTTTAATGGTTTTCTTATTGTACCGCGATATGTGGATAAACAGACGGGAGGAACAGAAGAAAACCGATCAATTAAACGAGATCATAGAACAATTGGAAAAATTTAAACGGGAAGAATTTACACTTACACAAGCCGGCAGAGAACGGATAAATCAGGCTGACGCTTTTGGAAATGCGGATACTGCCTGGCGGAATATGCTGTATTCTGCGTGGGAAAAATTAAGAGAAACGGGCGTTTATTTTGGTGATTTGAAAGAGCGCGTAAAGCAGGAGGAGAATCATACCAAAGCATTGGTTACAGACCTTTCGCATCAGTTAAAAACGCCGATTTCTTCCCTGCATATCAGTTATGAACTCATTGCGGCAGAACATTTAAGTGAGAGCGAGCGGGCGGAATTTGTGCAGTCGGCGGGACAGGAGGTGGAGCGTCTGGAAGTTCTGCTCAAAGAATTGCTGCGCCTGTCACATCTGGAATGCGGTATGATCGAAGTCAGGCCGGAAACGGCTGATTTGCTTCATACGCTGACGGAGGCTGTCAGTCAGGTCTATATGAAAGCGCATGAGAAATCAATTGAGGTCAAATTAGAAACGGATCCTCAGTTTTTGGAGCAACGGCCCATGGTGCGGCATGACCCGAAATGGACGAAAGAATCATTGGTCAATGTGCTGGAAAATGCTGTGAAATATTCGGACGAACATACCACGATCGAAATTCAGATGACAAAATTACCGAAAAATATGCTGATTGTGATCAAGGATCAGGGAATTGGGATAAAGACAGGTGAATTACATAAAATTTATCAGCGCTTTTACCGTGGGGAGCGGGCAAGGGTACTTGCCAGAGAAGGTTCAGGCGTGGGGCTTTATCTGACGCGGAGTATTTTAGAACGCCAGGGAGGTACGATCACTGCAAAAAAGCGTCGCAACAAAGGAACAAAATTTCTCATTACGCTGCCGCTGTAATTTTAAAAAAACTGCGCGACGGATTTAGTGTGGAGTTCTGATACTAAAAAAGTATATTCTTACAAAACTGTAATTGTTTTTGTAAGTAATCTGTAAGCCGGGGGGCGTAGGATATCCTTATAGAAACAGGGAAAGGGGCAATACAGATGAGTATTATATTGGAAGTAAAGGATCTGGTAAAACATTACAGGATGGGCAGCGAGACAGTAAAGGCGGTAGATCATACAAACCTGTCCATAGAGTGCGGAAAATTTACGGCGATTGTAGGCCGTTCCGGTTCGGGCAAATCAACGCTGCTTCATTTACTCGGCGGACTTGACCGGCCGGATTCCGGGAAAGTAATCATTGAGGACAAGGATATTTATTCCCTTGGAAGCGATATGCTGGCAAAGTTTCGCAGAAAGAAGATCGGGTTTATTTTTCAGGACTTTAACCTGATTCCGTCGCTCACCGTATGGGAAAATGTGGTACTGCCGATGGGGCTTGACGGCAGAAAAATCAATCCGGAGGAAGTACTTGAAATATTAAATCATATTGATCTGCTGCAGAAGAAAGACGCTATGCCAAATACGCTTTCCGGAGGTCAGAAACAGCGGACAGCCATTGCACGGGCGCTTGCGAGCAAACCGGCAATTATCCTTGCAGACGAACCGACTGGTAATCTCGATTCCCAGACCGAACTTGAGGTAATGGCTCTGTTAAAAAACTGTGTGAAAGAGTATGGTCAGACGCTTGTTATGATTACACATGACGAGACAGTCGCACAGATGGCGGATGAAATCATCATGATTGAAGATGGTAAGGTGGTGAATCATTCATGAAAATGGTGACACAGATTGCATTTGCAAATATGAAATATCACAGAAGCAGAAATATATTAATCGGAGTTGCCATGATACTCACAACGCTGCTGTTATTTTTGGTTCCGAGCGTTGGAATGGGTATGGTAAACGGGCAGTTTGCGGTGGTCAATGAACTCTATCCGACCTGGCATGCGCTCTACCGCGGCATAGATCAGGATACGGCGGATCGTCTTTCCATGCACCGGGATATCAGCAGGTCTGGTCTGCGCAGCGATACCGGCGCTGTGCCCGTTGCCGGCGCAGATATTTCGATGATGTATCTCGATCAGGAAGGGTTATTTCTCTATAAAATGGATTTGACAGAGGGAACGCTGCCGCAGAAAGAAAATGAGATTGTGGTATCAAAAGGCATACTGGATGAACTTGGCATATCAGGAGAAATCGGCAGTACAGTTAAAATCCCTTATCAGGTATATCGCGACGGGGGTCTTGATTTTACCCAGGAGAAACAGTTTATCATTACAGGATTTCTTCCGGATACCGAAGCGAGTATAGAAGCAAGGCAGTATGTAGCAATTGTGTCAAAGGAATTTCTGTTTCAGGAGGTACCGAAAGATCAGATCGCATATCGTTTTCTGTTTCAGATAGACGGAAATGAGCGCTCTACGACGGATCAGATTGAGGAGGCCATCAAACAGATTGCAGCGCAGTTTGGGATTTCGGAAAATGATACCAATATCAACACAGAGTATCTGGCGGCAAATTATGTAGATCCGGCTTTTGTACCGGGCATAGCAGCGATTATGCTTGTTATTGTCATAGCCGGTATGATTACAATCTACAGTATCTATTATATTACAATGAATGACAGTATCAAAGAATACGGCAAACTAAAAGCAATCGGCACGACAAAACGTCAGCTGAGACAGATTGTACTGAGAGAAAGTTATTGTGTGGCTCTGTTTGCCGTTCCGATCGGACTTTTACTGGGGACAGTTCTGGTCAGGGCAGTGATGCGGCTTATGACAGACTATACAGGCGATGGAAACCTGATGATGGAAACGATGCGTGCGATGATTGACAATAACGGATTTGTCATGTATCACTGGTGGATTTATCTGCTTGCAGTTGTAATTCTGCTTGTGACAGTTTACCTGTCATTGCTCCGGCCGATGCGTATTGCAGCGAAAGTATCAGAAATTGAGGCAATTCGTTACCAGGAGGGAACAAAGAACAGCAAAAAAAGCAGGAAGAGCCGGCAGCAGTTTTCCGTTCCATATCTTGCGAGAATTAATCTGGCCGGAAATAAGCGGAAAAATCTGATTACGATCTGCTCGATGGGCATTACCGGAACATTCTTAATGGTAGTTGCAACCGTACTTTCTTGTGCAAATCCGGTTGAGAGTGCAAACAGTTCCATACTCGGACAATACCGTGTTACGGTTGAGTCGGAATCGGGAAATAAGGAGCATCCGGAGCGGGAATGGAGTGAGATTGTAAAAAATAATCCGTTGTCTGATGATTTAAAGGACAGAATCCTGGCCATTGACGGGGTGGACAGAGTGGAATGTTTTACCAGGATAACCGTCGATGCAGACGAGCTTGCGTGGAGTGAGCAGATACGCGGGATACCAGAATCATATGCAAAAGAACTGGAGCAGGGCATTATTGAGGGAAGCGTGACTTATGAGGAATTAAAGTCCGGCGATAAAGTTGTGATTGACAAAAATCTGCTTCACTGGCATCCGGATCTTTCTGTAGGCGATAAGCTGCTGATGACCATACAGGACGGCGACAGTTCCTATCAAAAAGAGATTGAGATTGCTGCGATTGGAGACTACCCGCATGGATTTAGCATCTATGAATATTTTCTGATGGCGAAAGAAGGTGCGGATTCTCTGATCAAGAACAATGGAAGCGGTGATTTTGAGATTTATGCCGACAGACAATACGATGAGACAGTAGAGCAGCAGATCAGGAGTATCATGAGTGAAACATCGGATCTTTTAAATTTAAGCACCTGGCAGAATGAATATGAGACATGGAAATCAGCGTTATCCATGACAAACGCCGGCTGTTATTCCTTTCTCGCAATCCTTGGCGCGATCAGTATTATGAATCTGGTCAATACCATGGTGCACAGCCTGCATGCGCGGCGTAAAGAGATCGGTATGATGCAGGCAGTCGGCATGACAAACCGGCAGCTGATATTGATGTTGCAGATGGAGGGCCTTTTCTATACGCTCGGTACGCTGATCGTATCGGTAGGGCTGGGAAGCATTCTGGGTTATCCCGTATTTCTCTGGGCAAAAGAAAACGGAATGTTTAATATCAGCCAGTATCACTATCCGCTGGCGGCAGCCGTACTGGTCACGGCCGTTATGGTTCTGGTACAAATGATACTGGCTCTTGCGCTTGGCAGTTCGGTCAGAAAGGAATCGCTGATTGAACGGATCCGGTTCAGTGAATAACCGTTATTTTCTTTCTTTTTTCCGCAGTTTTTTGTTCTCGTACATTGCGCGGTCCGCTATTTCGCAGCTCTGTGCATAAGCGAGAGGTTTCGCTGCCGTACTGATGGCAAAGCCAAGGCTGATGCCAAGATGGTACGGCAGTTTTTGCTGAATCGTCTTTTCTGTGAGGAGCGTGTTGATCTGCGTGTGCAGCATTTTCCAGTAATCCGGATCTAAATTGCGCGAAAGGATCTGGAACTCGTCTCCGCCATACCGCACAACGAGATCGCCTTTTGAAGCGGTTTCCAGAATCGCGTCCGCTGTGTTGCAGATCGCGTGGTTGCCGGACAGATGGCCATAATTGTCGTTAATGGTTTTTAACCCGTCCATATCGATCATTGCAATGGAAAATTCACCGCTGTTTACAAAATCTTTGGAAAAACGGCTGATGGCAAAACGATTGTACAATCCTGTCATCTGATCGCGCATATGTAATTCATCCAGTTCTTTGATACTGCTGCGCAGAATCATCTGCCGATGCAGATTTTCCATACTGCTGCAGATTCCCTCATGACAGATGCGGTAGTTGTAAACTTCTACCGGAAAATATTCATTTAAAAAAATCATATAACCGTGCAGGATGTCTTTATGATGAAGCGGATACAGAATAAAGATATCTCCTTCTTCTCCTTTGACCGGCGCGATTTCTTTCAGCGGAAACGCATGCCTGTGCAGTGTGCCGCACCTTTTGGCAGTTCCGGTCAGTGCAACCATGGTATCATCGAACGGTTTTTCTTTTGGAAGCGGCTGGTAGGCGGAGTCATTGATGATATATTTCAGGTCGCGCTGGTTAATACAGCAGAAAAATTCCCTGCATTGGATTCCAAGCAGCATATGGCGGATATTTTCGCCCAGCTCATCTAAAGAATCGACTGTTTCGAGCGCATCGTTAAATTGCATAATCTGACTGATCTGTCCGCCTGCTTCCACTTTGGAGACAATCAGCTGCTGGTACCATTTTGCTGAGTCGGAAGATAAAATTTTTTTGCAGCCGCAGCTTTCACCGTAGTGGATGACGGCTGTTTCATAATTTTCAAGCGGAACGTTTTCTCCGTTCATCAATTCCGTGACAAGATAGCAGGCCCGTTCTGCAAGGCGTGCGTCCATCCGGTCTGCTCCTGTAATTTCAGGGCGGAAGACAGCGCTGTTCATGCTGCGGTTAAGCGAGCAGAGCAGCATATCGTCCGGTACTTTTTTGCCGCGGCTCTCCAGCTCAAGGCATAACCCAATAGCGAGTACATCGTGAACACAGATTGTGGCCTGTGCATCGTCGATTTTTTTCTCCCGGAAAATCCGGTACAGATCGCGGCCGTTTTTTGTGGATACCGTCTGATAAACTACCCGGTTGGGATCAAATGGTATATTGTCCCTTTTCAGCACTTCTTTGTATGCCAGAAGCGTTTGTTTTGAAATCAGTTCTTTCTCTGTAGTCAAAACCAGATTTATTTTGCGGCATTTATGTACGTTTGTCAGATGATCCGTCAGTTCGTATGCTGCGTTGTAGGTGCTGAATGTTAAAAACGGAGCATCCGGGGCTGCGATATTGATTGTGACAAACGGGATGCCTTTCTTTTTTAATTTTGAGGCGAGTGTGTCCAAAAGGCGGTGGCTGCCGATGTTTCCCTCAATAATACAGCCGTCGAACGCGGCGTAATCCAAAAAATCGTAAATGCCGGATTCCCCGTACGAACAGGGACCCTCCTCAGGAAAAATACCGTAGTTCGATATGACATACAAAACATATCCGCCCATCGCTTTTAATGTTTTGTGTACGGAGAGAACAATATTTTTCTGGCGTTCAAAATTGGATGCATTTGTAATTAAAGCAATTTTTTTGGGCTGATCCACAGCAATCCCCCTCTCATCTGACACATTCAGTATGTTATCTCAATTATATTCTTTTTATCTGAATAATTCAACGATTTTAAGAGTCGGATTTTAGAATATGCCATACAAAAAGGAGCGCTTTTGGGTCAGTATCCCTTACAGACGTCCACCCAGTTTTTTGATCCGGAATATGTCTCCAATTCAGAGATGGTAAGTTCAATTGCGCTGTTGGAACTTCCGCAGGCGGGAAATACCGTCTCAAATCGTTTCAGCGACAGATCGAGAAATACTTCTACACCGTCGTTTATCGCAAACGGACATACGCCTCCTACGGCGTGGCCGACGAGCGTTTCTGTCTCTTCCGGTGAGAGCATCTTAGCTTTTGCGCCAAACTGCGCCTTATATTTTTGATTGTCGATTTTTGCATCCCCGGCTGCCACGACCAGTATGATACGGCCGTTTGCTGTAAAGGAGAGAGTTTTTGCAATTCTCTGCTGTTCGCAGCACAAAGCCTGGGCGGCAAGTTCTACCGTGGCGCTGGAGACTTCAAATTCCCGGATGCGGTCTTCCATTCCGAAATTTTTAAAATAAGTTTTTACTTTGTCAATAGCCATGTTTTTCCCTCATTTCTGCGTTACTTGCATCTGACTGTTTTTACAATGCTTTCTCATTATAATCAATACAGGCCGAAATGAAAAGAAAAAATTACGGTGTGAAACTTGCATTTTTTCATTGCATGGATTATCATTTTTTTCAGGCATGTTTGTTGCGGCGCGACTTTCAAAAAAATTACAATGGATCACAGGCGAAGAAAGATGTGGGAGACTATGGCAGAGGGCGAAAATACCAGAGAATTTAATCTGCGTGTGCAGAAAGCAGAGTGGATCAAAGAGCAGGTGGCAAGACAGCGGGAAGCGGAAGATCTGAAGAGAGAAGCTCTTTTTGAAGAACAGAGGATTCTGGACGAGCGCAGCCAGTCGATTGCGCAGGATATGGCTCATATAAAGCAGCTAAAGCGTTATCATGCAGAATGTGAAGAGGAGCTGAACAGGCAGGTATATGCGATGCACAATATCACAACCGATCAGATGGAGGCGGCGAAGCAGTATAAAAATGCATATTATCAGGGAATTGCGCTGGCGCTGTTTTTGATTTCGGCTGCTATGGTGGCGTTATGCGGTTCCCTGTATGGATTTGATGTGGAAATCACGTTATTTATGCTGGCCTGTACTGCTATTGAGGGCGCTCTTCTGCCGCAGAGGGAAAAAAGAGGAGCGTGTCTTGATTTTCTCTGTAAAATCCTGTATCTTCTGATTGTTCCGGCCATGCTGATTTTGTTTGTCTGCTATGAGATGGAACTGGAAGAATACGAAATGCTGCTTCCTGTATTTGTACAGGCCAGTGCGTTGATTCTTGTACTCGCGACATGCGCGTGGTTTTTTTACAATCCGTACCGCTGTCTGACCAGAAAAATAAAAGAAGCAAAGAGCGATTTAAGAGAGCTTGATCAGGCGGCAAAAAAGGCAGTGCGCAGAAATCGGAAAATAAGGTCAAAAGAAGAAAACAGATTAATCCGGCGACAGCAGAAATTACTGAAAAAAGAAGAACGAAAGATACGTTGGAAAGAAAATTGGAATAAAAAGAAGAAAGGGATGATCTCTCTGTTTCAGAGAAAAAAAGAAGAAACGGAATTGCCGATGATTTCAATCGCAAAAAGAGAAAATAATAAAAATCGCAGCTATCTGTTGGTAAATCGTTTTCAGGGGAAATATATACCGGCCGCACCCGTAAAAGCGCATGCATTGTGCCGCAGGCTGGCAGCGCAGCTGCCGCAGAAATATAAGGAAGAAAAGCTGCTTGTCGTTGGATTTGCCGAGACGGCAACAGCAATCGGCGCAGCTGTTGCAGTGGAACTTGGGGCGGATTATATTCAAACGACACGGGAGTCGTTAAATGGCGTAACATTTCTGGAGTTTACGGAGGCGCACAGCCACGCAACAGAACAAAAGATTGTAAAAGAGGATATGGATCAGGCGATGAAATATGTGGACCGTATTCTGTTCATTGACGATGAGCTTACCACCGGAAAAACAATACGTAATATCGTTTCGCTTATGAGGAAAGAATACGGAAATGAAATCCTCTTTTCGGCAGCAGTATTTGTCAATGGTATGGACGAAGCATCACAACAGCGCTTTTTGGAAGAAAAGATTGAACTGCACTATTTGATGAAAACAGATCAGAGCGGCTATACGGCGATTGCGGACGCATATCAGGGGGACGGGCAGTACAGGGAAATGGATGTGAATCAGCCTGCATGTGAATACCGCATTTTGTCGGCAGACAAATATATGAATGCAAGACGTCTTGTTAACGGAACAGCGTACGTAAAGTCCTGTGAACGGCTCTGGCAGCAGGTCGCAGCGCAGATTTCGTTTACTCCGGGCAATTGCGTGCTTGTGCTTGGAACAGAAGAATTTATGTTTCCTGCATTGTATGTGGCGGAACAGATTGAAAAATCGGGCTGTGCGGTTCGCTTCCATGCGACAGGCAGAAATCCGATTGCAGTCAGCAGCGAGCCGGAATATCCGCTTCATGTCAGATATGAGCTTGCGAGTTTTTACGATTCGGGCCGAAAGACCTTCCTTTATGAGATCGGGACTTACGATCAGGTTCTTATTTTATCAGATGCGCCCGAAATCAGAGCAGAAGGGATAAATTCGCTGGTGAATGCGCTCGTTTCATGTCAGAATAAGGATATTACGCTGATTCGCTGGTGTGTGTAAGGAAAAGAGGATTTATGAAAAGTTCATTTCGGGATGACGATGTTATTTTGCTGTTGAAAGATATTACCGGTCTGGTAGAACCGCAGGAGGCGAAAGAGAGGGAATGCCTGATTCAGCAGGGAAAACATTACAGTGAGATGCTTCCGGTGGAATATGTGCCAACTGAGCCATATATGCGTATCTATGAGAATGCGCTTTCCTGTTTTGCAAAACCGACCGCGGAAGCCATCGAAGTTCTGGCCGACCGGATCATGGCCGAAAAAGCGGGAGATGTTGTGCTTGTATCACTGGCAAGAGCCGGAACGCCGATCGGCGTACTGTTGAAACGTTATCTGCGGTTAAAATTTCATCTGAATGCGCCGCACTACTCCATCTCCATTATCCGGGGCAGAGGAATTGATCAGAATGCCATGCAGTATCTGTTAGATCGGTATCCGCCGAAAGATCTGCTGTTTGTAGACGGCTGGATTGGGAAAGGGGCAATCTGGACTCAGCTGAAACAGGATGTCGCTTTGTATCCCGGTGTATCTGCAGATCTTGCGGTTGTCGCAGATCCTGCGAAAATAGGCGCCTTATGCGGAACAACGGAGGATATTCTGATTCCGAGTTCCTGTTTAAACTGTACGGTCACAGGGTTAATCAGCAGGACGTTTCTGCGGGAGGACGTCATTGGAAAAGATGATTTTCACGGAGCCGTCTATTATGGTGAACTGGCGGAGTCCGATCTGACCTATCCGTTTATCGAAGAGATTGAGCGCAATTTTGATCTGAAGCGGGAACATGATATAAGCAGGCCAACAGCACAGAAACTGACAGGTTTACAGGAAGTGGAAAAAATAGCGAAAGATTTTGATGTTGGCGATATAAATCTGATCAAACCTGGTATTGGGGAGACAACACGCGTCCTGCTGCGGCGGGTTCCCTGGAAAATTCTGGTGGCAGAGCAATATGAAAATGACCCTTCACTTTTTCCGATTTTGCAGCTTGCGAAAGAAAAGAATGTTCCGGTTGCATATTATCCGCTGATGCACTATAAGACATGCGGAATTATAAAAAAGATGGCCGATGCATAAAAATCTCCATATAGCCAACGTGATTCTCTGGCGTGAGAAGAACTTCTTAGCGTGCGAACTTGTTTCGCGTTAGCGTCTTTGCTGCGAACGTTAGAAGTTCTTCTCACACTGCCCCTCTGCGGAATCTCAGAGATCCAAAAGGAAAATGGCACAGAATCACGGAATGATTCCTGTTCAGGCCTTGCTTGTATTCATATTGATTTTATTTACGCCGACGCCCAGTGCGCTTGCCCGCTGCAATGTCTTATAGACTTTTAAGGTCGGCGCCAGCCATACCTGCCCGGTTCCGCGGTACACGTTTACAAGTCCCTCTCCGCTGACGGCGGAGCCGACAAGTGTTTTAGCGCTCCGTTCCACTGTAAATTCGAGAGAAGAGCTGCGAAGTACGGCAAAATTGCCGTCTACTTTCAAAGTATCATTCTGCATTTCAATGATATCAATTTCATCCTGCGGTACTGTGGATTCCAGTATAATAATGCCGGGGCCGGTCAGCTGCTGCTGGATTAAGGTTTCTCCGCCTGCTACGGCAGAGGAAATATTGCGCTGGGAGACAGCTTTGACAGTGACGCTTCCCTGCGCACAGTAAAACATGCCGTCGTCGACGATGACCGATTCGCCTTTATCAAGCCGGAGCACCAGAAAATGTTTGAAAGACGGTTCGAGTACTAAAAGGCCGGTTCCGGTATATTCCGGCTGCGCCATATGTTCGCCTGTCACAGCGCCCCGTACGAGGCGTCCGAGCGCGTTTCCAAGCGTCACACCGCTTACCATCTCAATATTGCCCTGAAAGTAGCTCATGGCTCCTTTTTCAATGGTTACTTTGTCATTGTTTAAGTAGAGCGCAATCTGTCTGACGTGTATGTTTTGCTGCTCCATAAAATAAATCTGTTCTGCCATCTGCGCGTTGGTCAGACCGAGCAGCTTGTCATACTGCAGGATTTCTACGCGAAGCCCGCCGTTTTCAAATTGTTCCAGGATTTTTATGTTTTCTCTTGTTCCGATTGCGGATTTCATCCGTTTTTCCTCTCTTTCTGCATTAGAATTGTTTCGGTTACTATTCACGGCTCGGGAGCCGTTCATAGCAACGATTCGGGGCGATATATCGTAAACGCATAAATGCGTTTACGTTTAATTTTGCTGCGCAAAAATCGCCCCTCACTCCTGAATCATGTTCTCACGGAATGCGCAGTTTATGCGCATTCCTGACTCGTGAATAATAACTTGTTTCGTAATCTATTGTATCATAACTTTGTAAAAATGTTGACAAAAAATTGCAGACAGAGTATAAAAGTATGAACAGTGCGATATATTGTATTAAAAGATGTGATGGAAAAGATAATATGAGCGTTCTGTTGTTCCTGTCGGAAGTTACAATTCCGCTGTTAATTTTTAGTATCGTAGGGTATGGGCTGTTAAACCGCCGCAATGTCTATGAGGAGTTTATCGAAGGAGCAAAATCCGGTCTGCAGACGGTGATCGGCATTCTGCCGACGCTGGTCGGGCTGATGGTTGCAGTCGGTGTGCTGCGTGCATCCGGTTTTCTTGATTTTTTTTCTTCGCTCTGCGCGCATGTGACAGACCGTATCGGATTTCCATCCGAGCTTTTGCCTGTTACAATTGTAAAAATGTTTTCTTCATCGGCAGCGACAGGTTTGCTGCTTGATATCTTCAAAGAACATGGGGCGGATTCTGTGATCGGCAAAATGGCGTCTTTAATGATGAGCAGTACGGAGACGATTTTTTATACGATGTCGGTATATCTGATGAGTGTGAAAGTGAAAAAGAGCAGATATATACTTCCCGGGGCATTGCTTGCGACACTTGCGGGAACAGCAGCAAGCGTTTTTCTTGTCTTATAGGAAAGACCCTGTTCCATTAACGTTTGAAAGTCCTGTTATGCGTCAAATTTTCCAGGTCCCTTAAAATTGAGGAAAGCCGGCGAAGCTGGTCCGGGAGTTGAAGCGGACTGGTTCGCTTTGTTCCTTACAGGAAAAAATATGATGGTATGAAATCTGATCGTTTGAATGGTATTTTTTTGGAATATATTTTGTCAGGAAAGCATAGAATATAGTATCAGAATATTATTTATCGCGGGATGGAGCAGTCTGGAAGCTCGTCGGGCTCATAACCCGAAGGTCACAGGTTCAAATCCTGTTCCCGCAATTTGGGAGAGTGCGGCGCACTCTCCGTTTTTTCTGTTATCTTTCTCTGTTGTTTTTTACAGCTGCGAACAGTACGATACCTGCGGCGACAATGCCGATGGAAATAAACTGCGACGTCGATAAAATGCCCACGCTTCCTCTGTAATCATTGCGCAGAAATTCGACCAGAAATCTTCCGATTCCATATAAAATCAAATATGCAGCGCTGACCCGTCCGGTTGTCGGGCGTCTGTTTTCATAAAGGATCAAAAGGCCGAAAATAATAAAATCTCCTGCCGCCGAAATGAGCTGTGTCGGGATCAGGCTGACTCCGTTCGGGGCATAACTGGAATGGCGGAATGCAATACCGTACCATGCATCTGTCTCTCTTCCATAGCAGCATCCTGCAAAAAAACATCCGATCCTGCCAATTCCCTGTGCAAGCGCGACGGCCGGCATCACCAGATCAAAATAAGGGAGAAATTTTTCTTTTTTCATACGGATATAAATGTAACTTGTTAAAACGCCGAAGATAATACCGCCGTAGACAACATGACCGGCTGCAAACTGACGCCAGATCAGAGACGGATCATCGATTATGGCAGGTAGTATCGTCAGGTAGTACAGGATTTTTGTGCCTGCCATTCCGCCGATCAGCGCGCAGAAAAAAATGCCCCAGATATAATCTTCATTGAGGTTTCTTTTTGCGCCGCGCCGTACCGAGAGTGCAAGCGCACACAGATAGCCTGCGATAATCATAAGGCCATAGACCGTGACAGTAACCGGCCCGATAGAAAACAGTTCGTTATACATGCAGTGTGTTCCTTTCTGTTATTGTGTTGCTAATATCCGTAAATATCATAGATTTCGTCTGTATAAACGCCGGGCTTCTGATATACAATCAGGGGTTTTTCCACGGTCAGCCTCGGTTTTCCGCCCAGAAGTCCTTCAATCAGAACCATATTCGGTTCTTTGTCCACATAGGGGTATACCAGTTTCATCCGCTTTGGTTCAATCCGGCAGGCGCTCATTTTACAGAAAATTTCGGCAAGGCGGAATGGTCTGTGTATCATATAAAATCTGCCGTTTGGACACAGCAGTCTGGCGCTCTGTGTAAGGATGTCGTCAAGCGTGCAGAGAATCTCGTGTCTTGCAATTGCTTTTGAAGTCGATTCGCTCTGGATGCCGTGATTTCCGATCATATAGGGCGGATTTGTTGTAATCACTTCAAAAGAAGACGCCCCAAAAATAGCTGAGGCATCTTTAATATCGCCGGTTATTACTTCTATTTTATCCTCCAGTCGGTTATATAATACACTTCTGCGGGCCATATCTGCACTTTCCTCCTGGATTTCCAGCGCGGTAAAATGGCTGGCCTTTGTTTTTGCCTCCATCAGGATCGGTATAATGCCTGTCCCGGTTCCAAGGTCCAATACGCGTTCACCGTCTTTTGCCCTGGCGAAACCGGAAAGCAGAACGGCGTCCATGCCGAAACAAAACCTTGCGGGATTCTGAATAATAAAATAGCCGTTTCTGTGCAGTTCATCCAGTCTCTCGTTTTCATAAACCAAACTGTGTTGCATTGACAATGTAAGACGAGCCTCCTAATCTTCCAATGCTGCAAGTTCTTTTAATTCTTCCTGTGACAGCTTTACATGTTCTTTCCTGCGTCTTGGACGGAATTTGAGCTGTTCGACTTTCAGTTCCCGCAGTTCCTTTTCGTCATCGACATCCACCAGAACTTTCACGGTCTGACGGAGTACGTTGACAACGGTTACAACGCCTCTTAGTCCGTCTTCCGTTTTCACGTGGTCGCCTATATTCGGCAGGCGGCTGTTTAAATATTCGTATGTCTCTTCTTCATTTTTCAGGCAGCACATCAGCCTGCCGCAGACTCCCGATATTTTTGCAGGATTCAGGGAGAGATTCTGTTCTTTTGCCATTTTGATTGACACAGGGGCAAATTCGGACAGATAAGTGTTACAGCAGAGCGGTCTGCCGCAGATCCCGATCCCGCCGATCATTTTTGTCTCATCGCGCACGCCAATCTGCCTCAGTTCAATTCTGGTGCGGAATACGGCTGCAAGATCTTTGACCAGCTCCCGAAAATCGACACGTCCGTCTGATGTGAAATAAAACAGAAGTTTATTGTTGTCGAATGTATATTCTGCTTCAATCAGTTTCATATCCAGTTTATGTTTTGCAATTTTTTCGAGACAGATACGGAATGCATCTTTTTCTTTCTGATGGTTCTTTTCCACTACTTTTTCGTCTGCTTCCGTCGCAATGCGCATAAGCTGTCTCAAAGGCGTAGGCGTTTCAACATGTTCCATTTCCTTTGGCCCCATTACTATCGTGCCCATCTCAACGCCGCGCGCCGTCTCGACGATTACGTGGATTCCAGGAGAAACTTCAAGATCTCCCGTTTCATAATAATACATTTTTCCCGCGGTGCGAAAACGCACCCCGACTATTTTATTCATACTTTTCTCCATTTCTAAACTTCTTTTTGCATAAAAACAGGTTGTCAGAGATTTTCTTTGATTGTCATCAGCAAAAGTTCTATCGTCAGTTCAAAATTGACATTTGCATTCAGGCGTGTCTGCGCTTTCTGCAGTGAATGCAGGATTTCCTCCAGTCCCTGGTAGGAAGAGTGTTCTGCCTGACGTTTAATCTCATAAAATTCGTCTTTAAAAAGAATACGGTTGACGTCTTTTGTGGCCTTAAATAAAAGCACATCCCGAAACCACACCATCATCAGATCAAAATAATCCTGTATGGAGAGTTTGTATTCGCCAATCTGTTTTACAGCTGCTTCCATTTCGTAGAGGTTGATTTCGGACAGTCGTTTGATCAATTGCAGCGCAGACGATTTCAGTCCGTTAAAATCATCCGAGGATGCAAGCTGGATTGCTTTTCCCACAACCCCCTGTGCAAATGAGACGCAGATTTTTGCCTGATAATCCGGGATCATGTATTGGCTCATCAGATAGCGTCTGATTTTATCATCGGATACGGCTTTTAAGTTCAGCGAGACGCAGCGCGAGAGTATCGTCGGCAAAAATGCATCCGAATTGGATGTGATAAGCAGGATGACGGCATAGGAAGGCGGTTCCTCAATTGTTTTCAGCAGCGCGTTTTGTGCCTGGATATTCATCTTTTCCGCTTCGTCGATCAGATAGATTTTTCTTTTGCTGCTGTATGGTTTTAACAGAATATCGTTATTGATCTGTGTGCGGATGTCGTCAACCGAGATGGTATTTGGCTTATCATGCACAAGATAAATAATATCCGGCTGGTTTCTGCCGGCTGCCTGTCTGCAGGAACGGCATTCCATACAGGGATCAACGCCTCCTGTTTCGCATTGGAGCGCGGCCGCAAACGCCTCCGCAAGCATCATTTTGCCGGATTTGTCCGGCCCGTTAAAGATATAGGCATGCGATACCTTATCCAGTTTGATTGCATTCTGCAAATGTTCTATGATTTGCTCATGCCCTATAATATCTCGAAAACCTGTCATATGCCATGCACCATGCCTTTCTTTTATCCTATATTCTATGTTAAAATATCAAGAAGCAGTCCGCGAATTTCCCCGATTACGCTTAAAATTTTAATATGGTCTTTTTCATCTTTTACAAGTTCCTGCGCCAGTTCGTCGAGATTTTCGTCAATCAGTCTGATCAGCCCGTATACGCGGTGACGTCCTTTCCGGTCAAGAAAATTTTCCCTTGAAAACTTATGGGACCGAAATACGACTTCATTCATAAATTCGCGAATCAGTTCGCGATAACGCTTCATATCGCGGATATCCATATGCTCGGCAAGACGGCTGCCCTGAAATGTAATGTCGGACAGCAGCGCGTCAATTTTTTCCTGAAGCGCGGCGTCTGTAATTGCGCTTGCAAGTGAAAATTTAAAGGTTCCGTCGCCTTTTTCCACATGGCCTGTTTCGGGAGTCTGGCTTAACTGCGACAGATTATTAATTTTGATTTCCAATTTTTATATCCTCTTTTCTGATCAGAACAGTTACATCGCGACGACTTCGATTTTGACCGTGGGGCCTCCTGTCGAACAGCCCTGTAAGGTAAGCCCTGCCTGCAGACAGGACCGTATCGCAAGAATCAGATCCGCCGTGATTACTTCGCCCGGCACGATCAGCGGGACGCCGGGCGGATAAAGGCAGACGGATGCCGCCGAGGTAAGTCCCTGTGCCTGATCTAAGCTTACTTCAGTTATATCGGCGGAATCCGCCTCATACATCTGCATATTTCTGGGATTTTTTTTGTATAACTGTCCGGCATTGAATTTGTCTGGTGTCAATGTTTCCGTTTTATTCTTAAGACAGGCGTCTATCTCGTGCAGAGCCGTGCAAAGACGGGAAAAACCGTCTGAGGTATCGGCAATGCTTGTCAAAGCAAGGCAGTAGTCCGTTCCCGCCATTTCCGGCTGCAGGCGGTAACGGTGCAAAAGGAGATCGTACAGCGTCTGACCGCTGCAGGATGCGTCTTTGGTAAAGATAACCAGTTTGGAATCATCCCAGTCATAGCATTCCTGCGGCGTCAGGTCTTCTCTGCGCAGCAGATGAAGCGCGCTAAGATCCATACAGTCCAGATAGAAGTCTTCCAGACGCATACGGAAATTTAAAAACAGACTCTTTTTTTGCTGCTCCACCGTGCGGATACACGATTCCATCCCCGCCATAAAGAGGTAGGAGGGAGAGCTGGTCTCAAAGATATCCAGGTATTTTTGAATTTTTCTCAAAGAGATCCGGTCGGAGCAAAGGTGCAGCAGAGCTGTCTGTGTAAAGGATAAAAGCGTCTTGTGCAGGCTCATCACCACCGCATCCGCACCGAGTTTTGTCGCATTTTCCGGAAATCCGCCTCCAAAACCGAAGTGCGCTCCATGCGCTTCGTCCACGATCAGCGGAATCCGATGCATATGCGTAATTTTTGCAATGCCGGTGATATCGGACACGATGCCCTCATAAGTCGGGGATGTAATGACGACTGCCCCGATATCCGGTGATTCCGACAGTGCTTTTTCAACCTGCTGCGGCGTAATCTGGCCGAAAATACCGTGTTCTGTGACAACGGGGTAGAGGTATTCGACAGAAAGTTCGTTCAGGCAGCATGCGTGGTAAACGCAGCTGTGGCTGTTGCGCGCAATCAGGATTTTTCCGCGTTTTGGCACTGATGCACAGACGGCCGCCAGTATGCCGCAGGTACTGCCGTTGACCAGATAAAAGGTATGTCTGGCGTTATACAAAGCGGCGGCTCTCTCCTGTGCCGTTTTCAGAATACCGGTCGCATGGTGCAGATTGTCAAAACCGTCTATTTCAGTGATATCTATACTGAAAGGATTCGGAAAGGGGAAAGGGTTTCGTTTGTGTCCGGGCATATGAAACGGGTAAATGTCCGTTTCCCGGTATGAATTTAATTTTTCGTCTAGGTATTCCATCGTTTCCCCCTTTTTTGTTGTCACAGAAAACGGGACAGTTCCGGCATCCAGTCCCCAAAAAAGATTTCATCCCGGCAGGATGCCTGCCATATGGGTTTTAGAAAGTTTTGGATCGCGTCCATTACATCCTCCCAGTTCGGGCCGTCCGGGTGGTGCCGTTTTCTGTATTTATTCCAGCGTTTTCGCATATAACTGTATTCGCGGTACGAAAGTATTTCTTCCATGCGGTCGGGATCCGGTTCGATCTGATCTCTTTTACAATACTGCAGCATATGCTCCTGAATATGGCGTCCGTCCACAAGCTGCAGGCGAAGGATTTCAAAAACCCTGTCATAGGGGAGCAGATCCGGGATCAGCTCCATATCCTTAATAATCAGATAAAGGTTTTCTGAAAGTGCATATTCCGACGGATAACAGAGGTATTTAATCTTTTGATTTTCGCGCATAAATGGGATCAGTACGCCCTGTTCCGGCGTTATTTCGGTTTTTGGCAAAGGATTGATAAAGATGCGGATCGGCACAGTCATCTCCTCAAATTCTCCGTTTATCCGCATCTCGATCCGATTGTTTTCTATGGAGGATTTGCCGCGCCATCTGATTTCCGGCACTTTTTCTTTCTGTAGAAAAGAGGACAGCATCAAATAGGCCAGTTTCAGAGAGATCTCTCCTCCCGGTCCAAACTCGCCGTTCTGAATCATATCTTCATCCAGCAGGTAGGCAAATTCAAGTGTCAGAAGATTTTTATTCCGATATTGTTCTATTCCAAAAACAGCTTCATTTTTCAGTACAAGAGTCTGTGAAAAGGAGGAATCGGCAATCAGATATAACAGTTCTTCTAACACAAACCCTGCCAGCAGATTTGAAAATGGTATTTCCAGCTCATCGCTTTTTGCCTTCAGCGTATTTTTTTCTATTTTTTTTCGTAACATCCGTCCCCCTGTTTTTTAGAGCCATACACCTATCATTGTCTGCACTTTTTTTACTACTTTACGTTCTCTTGCATATTTCATCAGCTTTGCGGCATCCTTCTGCGGATCCTGAATATAGGAAAACAGTCCCTGCTGAAACATCTCGCGTTCCATTTTATCTTCATATTTGAGACATTCGCAGACAAGCCGCTCTTTTTCAAAAATGTGCATCGTACTGCTGCCAAACGAGATATCAAGGACGCCGGATTCGAGCGTGTCAGGTTCGGCATAAAGCGGCGTGACCTGTGGGTAATCGAGTTTAAAACGAGATTTGGAAGTGTTTTTGTCAACCGATAATTTCCAGCCATAGGGTTTTTTATTGATATAACCGTAAGAAAAGAGCGCGCTCTCCAGATTAAGCACACAGTCCGGAAAAAGTTTTGCAATCAGTTCGTCTTCCGAAAAGTCGCTGATGCGAACTGTGTAATAACCGTTTTTTATTCGTACAAGGTCGCCCTTTTCCACAAAATCGAGAATTCTGCGGTAATCAATGTCAAGCTCTTTTAACTGGGACTTTTTTACGACACCGCCGTTTTGATAGATAAATTCTTTTACGCGGTCTAAGATCAGCTCTCTTTTTTCATTGATGACATAGGAATCCGACATGAAACCTCCATACACAAGAGATTGTGTGTTTAAGCGATGTTCGATTGTGAAGCTCTCTGAAAATATGTATTGTTTATCCGCTTTTCAAATATTTTTGCGGTATATATTCTCTTTATAAATATAGAGCATTTGACATGATTTGTCTACTGGTTTTTATTTCATTTTTTCACTTTTCACTTGTCAATCAAAAATAATGGATTTATACTAAAAGAAAACGGAAAGAAGGTAAGGTTTTGTATGGAGAGAGGCATTTCTCTGCGGAAAAATCCGTCCCGTGTTTCCTGCGAAAATACAATACGCAGGATTCTGATGACGGAAATACTGGAAACCGGAAAAAACGAACATTTTAAAACCGCTGCCGACTTTATGACATATTTTGAATCGCTTTATCCTGCTTCTGACGGCCTTACAAAACAGGTTCAGCGGGCGATACGTTCCATGAACATGCCAAGGGATGAAAAGGGGTATTTTATTCCGAATAAGACGGTAGAGCAGGTTGAACAGGAAAAACAGATGAAGTATCTGTTTTCACTTGCGGATGCACAGATTGTTTCATTGGACGCCTGTGTTCCGCTCTTTTTGAAAGCAGCGCCGCATCTCGCGCCGTGCCTGTTGCAGACGATGGAGGAAAATCCGGCGTTTCGGGAAAAATATGTCACTGCCGTACTCTCATACAATGGAATTATTTTTTATACGGAGTGCCCGTCGCAGCTTAAGGTATTGCTGGAAAGTCTGATTCAGCCGTGAGAAAATCTACGGCTGAATCAGACGGGGCAGTTTAACGTCTCCGCCATCTTCTGTTTCTTCTCCGCAGTCGCCTTGTTCCGCCAAACTGTTTTTTTCTCATTTTTCTTACGCTTCTGTTGTGGCGGATAATATAGAAGTTGTCAATAAATTTTTTCAGCAGAAACAGAATGACAGCAAGGGCAAGAATTCCGCCCAGAACCGATAAAAGGATCATTGGGCTGATGTGTATGCGAAGAGCCGGTTTGCGGTCGGTTTCGTTCTCTGGCGTTTCGGTTTTTTTCTGCTGATCGGATGCGGTATCCTGTTTTTGATCTGGCGTTTTCTCTTCTTCCCGGGCATTTTCTGTCTGCGCAGCCGTGCTGTTTTGAAAAACAAATTCTTCCGCTTTTACGTCGGCTTTTTCGATGTCGGCCTTTCCGACCGGGCGTCCCGCATACGTATAACTGATATTTCCGACTACGTTCTCATTTACATGGTCAAATGAAATTTCGGTGGCAGTATCCATAAATTCGGCGGTTTTGGGAAGTACAATGTTGGAAGCATCCGAAATTTTTACAAATGCACCGTTATTATTCAGTGTACCTTTTGCAATGTTCTCCGAAGAATCGTATCGGGTTTCATTTTCCACAATATTCATAATCTGAAAATTGTCAAAGGCGTAGTCAAACAGATGTCTGCTGTCTGTCCAGTGGCCCGGCGCCTGCACATTCATAACGACACAGACCAGCGACATTCCGTCTTTTTCTGCATACGTAACAAGCGTACTGTTTGCAACGCTTGTCCAGCCGGTTTTTCCGCCGGTGCAGTATTCATAGACATATTTTGTATGTTTAAACGGATAGAGCATTTCATTATGGTTTTGCAGCGGGGTCGGCTCGCTGTGTTTGTTTGTAGGCGGAATCGTATAGCGCGCCGTGCCGGTAATAATGCGGAACGTTTCGTTCTGGTAGGCGGCCTGCGCAATCAGCGCCATATCATAAGCGCAGGTATAATGATTCTCGTCCGGCAGTCCGTGAGGGTTATTGAAATGAGTATTGACACAGCCAAGTTCTTTTGCTTTCTTGTTCATCATAGCGACAAAATTGTCAATGGTGCCTCCGACATGCTCTGCGACTGCAGCTGCGCATTCGTTTGCAGATGCCAGCATTACGCCGTACAGACAGTATTCCATGCTCATCTGTTCTCCGTAATCTCTTGCAATACCGGAGCCGCTTGTGCTGTCAATTGCATTGTCGGAAAATGTGACGACTTCATTTAAGTCTGAATTTTCCAGCGCAATGAGAGTAGTCATTATTTTTGTAATGCTGGCCGGGTAATAATCCTGCTGCGTTTCTTTTTCATAGAGGACGGTTCCTGTCGAAAGTTCCATTACGATTGCCGACATGGATTCAATCTCCGGCGGTTCAGGCCAGTATTCGGATGCGGATACGGGCTGCGGTTTTAAAAAAGCCAGGCTGGTGAAAACCAGAACAAGGCATAATAATTTTTTCCTGCGTGTTTTCTTCACGAAAATTACTCCAATCTATTTGAATGCGTGGTACGCAAAATTTTCCTGTTTTTCAATCTGTAGTTTGTGTTTTTGCTTCGGATATTATTCTTATTGTGAATCAATCTATGCTGTTTTCAATTGCGATTCAAAATTTGTTGCACCGTGCTTTCGGATATGCTATATTTAGAAAGCAAAAATGCTGGTATCCAAAGTATAGCATACGTTTTATGGACAGGCAATCATTATCTGAACAGAATAAAAACCGGAGAAAACTATGAGATTAAGAAATATTCCGATTGCAAAAGAAACCGTAATGACAAGTCCTTACTGTATCAATGATCCCAATGCATACAAAGGCAGATGGCAGGATGCGTTTCCTCTGACACAGCCTCTGTCTGTTGAAATTGGAATGGGAAAAGGGCGTTTTCTGATGGAACTTGCGGCGCTGCACCCGGAAAATAATTATCTTGGAATAGAGCGTTATTCCAGCGTGCTTTTGCGCGCGCTTCAAAAGATGGAACAATTTCCGCTGTCCAATTTAAGATTTATCTGTATGGACGCTGCAGATCTTACGGAAGTATTTGACAAAAACGAAGTATCGCGTATTTATTTAAATTTTTCGGATCCATGGCCAAAAGAGCGCCATGCAAAGCGCAGGCTGACATCGCGCCAGTTTTTTGAGCGGTATGACCGTATCTTAGAAGAGGACGGACAGGTTGAGTTTAAAACGGACAATCGCGAATTGTTTTTATTTTCGACGGAGGAGATTCCGATCGCGGGCTGGCGTCTGGATGCGATGACATATGATCTGCATCATGACGAAAAGATGAATCAGGGAAATATTATGACTGAATATGAGGAAAAATTTTCTTCAAAAGGAAATCCGATCTATAAACTGGTCGCTTCAAGGTAGAAGCGGCGGACACAAAAAAAGCACCAACCCCACAGCCCTGCTGCTGCAAAATCGGTACTTTCGAGTGCGCCACCAGGGGTTCGAACCCTGGACACCCTGATTAAGAGTCAGGTGCTCT
>CAMUHN010000027.1 GCA_947088675.1 uncultured Roseburia sp. | reverse complement strand
CTCCTTTTTTGCTGTACCATGCAAAATTCATCTGCGACTCGTCACTTCCGGGCGTCATTGCCACAAGCGTCCAGTCATTCTGTATTTTGTTCCATTCCTTTTTCCAGCTGTCCCACGAATCCGATGCGATTCCCCGGACCGGCAACAGAAGAAAAAGGAAAGCCGCTGCAATTGCGACCCAGTATGCTTTTCTTTTTCGCGTCGTGATAATCACTCCTCTCCATAAATAGGATCATCGAAATGTCAGCGTCGAAAAAATAAAAAACAGGATACATCCCGTGTTTTACCGTTGACTGTCGTTATTATATCATGTTCGTGAGATAAAGTCTAATGGATTGGAGAGATGTTCTCCGGTGTGTGACCTGGAACTTTTCGCAGTAATGCATCAACTCCGTAAAAAGAAAAGATAATATAAATTTTTGTTCCAACTTTATTTCCAATGTGCTATAATCAGAAAATTGGGAATAAATCTGTATCGAGAAGAATGTCAATGGATAAAAACCGGAGAACAGCTGCCAAAGCAGCCGCGCTGCGGCGCGGATGTGCGTCGGGACGCACACATTTTAAATGCAGAAAGGGAGAACTATGGACGAACAAAGGGTTGTAATTATCGGCTTCAGTGGCAGCGGAAAATCAACAATGGCGCAGCAGCTGGGGAAAAAATACGGCTGTAAGGTGCTGCATCTGGATTGTGTGCACTGGATGCCCGGCTGGAGGGAGCGAGACAAAGACGACAGGGAACGTATTGTATCCGGTTTTTTAGATGAAAATCAGAGCTGGGTCATCGACGGCACTTATCGGTCTGTCTGTTTCAAACGGCGGTTTGACAGCGCCACACATATTATTATATTAAACTTTCCGATGTACATATGCCTGTTTCGTGTGATCAGGCGATATTTGATGTATCGCGGAAAAAGCAGGGAGTCAATGACTGCAGGCTGCAGGGAGCGTATTTCCGCCGAATTTCTCTGGTGGATTTTGTACAGGGGGCGCAATAAAGCGCAGAAAGATTTTTTTCGTCAGGTTGGCATTGACTATTTTGAGAAAACGATCATACTGAAAACACCGTCTGAGGTAAAAAAGTTTTGGGAGAGAGGGGATCTGTCATGGAAAAAACAGTAGAAACAGATAGGAAAAATGATGTGATAACAGAGACCGCATCCTGGCGTTCAGGAGAGAGCCGGAGAAAAGGCGGGATGATATGCTTACCAATATAGCGATACGTTTGGTAAAGTGCAATGATTCTGCATCAGCTTAATCGATGCAGGCATAAACCCATATTCAAAGAGTGATACACATGTTTAGAAAGGGGTTATTATGGATCGGACAGTACTGATCACAGGCGCCTCCGCCGGTATCGGGCGCGCGATTGCCACGACTTTTGCACAGAGCGGGTACCGCCTTGTCATAACCTGCCGTAAATCAGAACCGGAGCTTTTACAGTTAAAAAACGAGCTGCAGCAGAAATACGCTGTCACTGTTATGACGAGCGTAGGAGATGTTTCCGATTATTCTTATGTGGAAAGATTATTCCATGAAATAGAGCGGCAGTTCGGCGGCATTGATATACTGATTAACAATGCCGGGATTTCTTACATCGGGCTGCTCCATGAAATGAATTTTGACGACTGGACGCGCGTTGTAAACACAAACCTGACCGCCGTTTTTTCAACCTGTAAACTGGCCATTCCGTTTATGTTGCAGAAAAAAAGGGGGAAAATCATTAACATTTCCTCTGTCTGGGGCAGTGTCGGCGCATCCTGCGAAGTTGCATATTCTGCCTGTAAAGGCGGCGTCAACGCTTTTACAAAGGCATTGGCAAAAGAACTTGCGCCGAGTAATATTCAGGTAAATGCCATTTCTTTCGGCGCGATCGACACGCGTATGAATGCCGTTTTTTCCGGGGAAGAACTGCAGGCGCTGATCGATGAAATTCCTGCCGGACGTCTTGGCACGCCCGAGGAGGCTGCGCTTTTGACCAGACAGATTGCCGAGAGCGGCGAATATCTGACCGGACAGATCATCACGCTTGACGGCGGTTGGACATAGTGTCGGGCGGGATGTTTTCAAATACCTTTTTCGAAAATACGTAAACGCAAGTTTGTATGGAGAGGACAGGTTGAAACATGATCAACGGCTCACGTATCCAGGAGCTTTTAACGGAAAAGGGCATTTCGCAGCGAAGACTCGCCGCAGACCTGTTTCTTCATCCGAATACTGTAAACGGTTATATCCGTAACCGGCGATCTCCGGATTTTGAAACGGCAAATAAAATTGCAGAATATCTTGGCACATCTCTTTATGATCTGCTTGGAAACCGCAGCCTGCATTTGCAGTCCGATTTTATACTAAATGAAAAGGAAGACCGCCTGATTCGGAATTACCGTCTGCTGGACAGCCATAACCGGTCTGTTTTAGAAGAGATGGCAGCCAGTCTGAGCTGCCATCCCAAAGACAGAACCGGATAATACCATCCTGTAGGTTCATTTACTCCGTATCTTTCACTGCCACCAGAATTACTGTTGTACGCGGCGGCATACGCAGTGACATCTTATACGCAAAATCCGTCTCCGGTTCCATATCTTTTCCGTCTTCATATTCCAGAAACGTGTTCACCGCAATCTTCCAGTGCATCTGATACGGCAATTCCGGCAGCTGCATGACAAGCTCTTCCCAGTATGCATTCATACAGTAAAAGATAATATCGTCCCTGACATCGTCGTCATCTCTTCCGGCATACATAATACCGATCAGTTTGCTCGAAGAATCGGTACCGCCGTTCCATGGATAACCATTGTGAATACTGATCTCCGGCAGTTTGCACGCGGCGGCCTTTGTTGTTTTGCGCAGTATGGCATATTTTTTGCGAAAGGCAATCATGAAACGTACAAAATCATGGATCTCCTGGTATTCATTCAGCCTGTTCCAGTCCAGCCAGGAAATCACATTGTCCTGACAGTATGCATTGTTATTGCCAAACTGCGTATTACAAAATTCGTCCCCTGCATAGATCATTGCCGGCCCTCTGGAACACATCAGTGCTGCATATGCATTTTTGACCATGCGGCGGCGCAGCTTTTCAATCTGCGGATCGTCCGTATCGCCCTCTGTCCCGCAGTTCCAGCTGTGGCTGTTATTATCGCCGTCCGTATTGTTCCAGCCGTTCTTTTCATTGTGTTTTACGTTGTAAGAATACAGATCGTAGAGCGTAAATCCGTCGTGACAGGTGATAAAGTTTACGGATGCGCCCGTGCCGCGGTAACTTGGATTATAAATGTCGCTGGATCCGGTAATACGTGCAATGGCAGCTCCCGCCATTCCGTTATCTCCTTTCAGAAAGCGGCGCATATCGTCTCGATATCTGCCGTTCCACTCCGCCCAGCGGCGCCAGGATGGAAAACTGCCGACCTGATAAAGTCCGCCCGCATCCCACGCCTCGGCGATCAGTTTTACTTTTCCGAGTATTGTATCACAGGCAATCATCTGTAAAATCGGCGGATTCGGCATGGGAGCGCCGTCCTGATCCCTTGTCAGGATCGAGGCAAGATCAAACCGGAACCCGTCAATCCGGTATTCTACAACCCAGTAGCGCAGACAGTTAATGATAAACTGACGGACATTCGGATGATTGCAGTTCATAACATTGCCGCAGCCGCTGAAGTTATAATAATAACCGTCCGGCGTTAATATATAGTAAATATTATTATCAATCCCTTTAAACGAGAAAATCGGCCCGTCCTCATTGCCTTCTGCCGTATGGTTAAAGACTACATCTAAAAATACTTCAATTCCGTTTTCTTTCAATTCACAGATCAGCTGCTTTAATTCCTCGCCCTCATGATTATGTTCCTGTACCGAAGTATAACCGGTATTGGGCGCAAAAAAGCAGATCGTATTATAACCCCAGTAGTTGTAGAGACGCTCCCCGTCAACCACCCGGGTGCCCTCCATCTCGTCAAACTCGAAGATGGGCATCAGTTCGACTGCATTGATTCCCAGATCTTTCAGATACGGAATTTTCTGGCGAAGACCTTCGTAAGTTCCTTTTGCAGTAACGCCGGATGACTCATGTTTTGTAAATCCGCGCACATGCATCTCATAGATAATCAGATCTTCCTGCGGCGTTTCCAGCTGTCCGACTGTTCCCCAGTCAAAATTATTCTGGACAACCCTGGCGCGATATACATATTCATCGCTGTTTTCGTGCCGTTCGCCCCATTTTCTCTGATCCACGACAGCTCTTGCATACGGATCGAGCAGTACGCGGTTTTTGTCAAACAGCAATCCGTTTTTCGGATCGTTCGGCCCGTCTAATTGAAAGGCGTATTCAAATTCTTCAATCATCAGCCCAAATACAAAAATCGAATAGGTATTTCCGATATGGTATGCCTCCGGCAATTCAATCCGTGCATACGGTTCTTTCTGTTTCGGATAAAATAAGAGCAGTGTACACTTTGTCGCCCCCATCGACTGAATGGTAAAACTGACTCCGTTGTTTGCGCACGTCGCGCCGTTTGTGTTGTAAAATCCTGGACGCACCTTGTATCCTGCGATTTCGTCAAGCGGCTGTAATCGTGCCCCGTGTTCCTGTTTGTGCTGCCTGTTAATCATACCTACCTCCAGATTTTGTTAGAAAAATAATTCAAATAAATGAGCGAATAGTAATTTCCATTATATCCCTTTTCAAAGAAAATTTCAATATAAAATACTTTCGATTCTGGAAATTCAGTTCTGGAAATCAATGGCGGAATGCATCGCTTTAGCACACAAATAAAGAGCGCAGGTCAACATGCTGTTTTCCCTGCTTCCCTGCGCTCCTGTTTATTTTTTTGTAGTTACTTTTTTCACGGCAGACCATTTCGAATAGTAATCTGTCCCTTTTTTTGTTTTATATGTCCTGATTCTGACATAATATTTTTTGTTCGCCTTTAATCTGCCAACTGTGAGTTTTGTCGTACCGGCTTTTTTAATGCGCCTGGTTACGGTTGTTTTTTTCGTAAATTTTTTACTCGTAGAATACGAGAGCTCATAGCCTGTGACAGACGTTGTCTGTTTCTTCCATTTTACGGAAAATCCCTTTGACCTGGCGGTAATCGTTCCGGAAATAGAGGTCCCGTTCGGTACAATCTCAAATGTTCTTAGGATCGTACCTGTATAATGGCCGATTCCGGTTATCGTTACAGTCGCCTTTCCGACATTGGTATTATTTTTATAAGCCACTTTATAATCTGTGTCTTTTTTCAGATTCTGTCCGCCGGCGCTTACGGTGACAATTGGTTTTATCTGTTTGCCGCTGTAGACATAAGACGTTTTTTTCAGCGCCGCCCGGATTTTCCCGGCTATCGAAATATCAACCGGCGGCTGTTTTGTTCCGTCGCTGTTCCCCGGTTCTGTCGGTTTCTCCGGCTCCTGCGGCTTATCCGGCTCCTGCGGCTTATCCGGTTCTCCCGGATTTTCCGGGTTCCCCGGTTCTTCCGGATTCTCTGGCTTCTCTGTTTTCGTAAATGTATAGGTCTGCCCGGCTTTTGCGTTTTGGATCGTATAGAGATGATTTTCTCCGAAGTCGGCGTAAACGCCGTCATACGACTCCCCCTGAATTTTAAAACAGCCTCCTTTTTCGTACCCAATTGTAAAATCTCCGTCCGATGCCAAAGTTGCGGCAAATGAAACAGCCTGATTCTCTTCCCATCTGATCGAGATTTCCGCTCCGTTTTTAGCTTTGATTCCGCTGATTTCCCCCTGATCCCACGCCTGCGGCAATGCGGGCAGAATATAAACCGGCCCTGTCTGGGACTGCATCAGAAGTTCCATCACGCCTGCTGCGGAACCAAAATTTCCGTCGATCTGAAACGGCGCGTGCGTATCAAACAGATTTGCATATGTTTTTTGCGCAAGCTGGTAGCGGAATAATTCCAGCGCCTTGTCGCCTTCGAGCGTCCTGGCCCACAGAAGGAATTTATTTGAGCAGGACCAGCCCGTGGAATCGTCGCCTCTGTTTGTCAATACAATTTTGGCGCCCTCCAGCAGTTCTTCTGTATCTCTGTGAATCAATTTTCCCGGATATAAACCGACAAGATGTGAGATATGCCTGTGAACCGGATCGCCGAGCGTGCTGCCGTCTTTCGCCGTATTATATGCAGTTTCCTGCGTCCACTCTTTCACCTGTCCGTCGTCGCCGATTTCAACAGGAAGTTCCATATGGTTCCGGATTTCTTTCCACGCAGCCACTTTATCTGCATCCTGGCCCAGAATTTCTGCTGCCTGAATCGTATCGTCATACATGCCGGCAATCAGCTGCAGATCATATTTGATCCCTTCCTGTGTCGGCCCCTGCTCCGGAGAGCGCCCCTCCCAGCTTGTGTAATAATAACCGTCAGGATATTTCTCTGTATCAGATGTTGTTTTTCTCTGATTTACATACAGATACTGGGTGTAAAAATTGGCCGCTTTGCGCATAATCGGATAGATCTCTTTTGCAAGCAGTTCCCGATCGCCTGTCGTCTGATAAATATCCCATAAATTGTACATCAGCCACGCCGTATTGCCCGCAGACTGTATGCTTTTGGAACCGGTCATGTCTGTCGTTCCCATAATCGACTGTTTGGTATGCATAAGAAAGACATCGTCCTTATCGTCTGTGGAATCTGTAAACGTAATTTTTCCGTCGGCAAATTGATAGGATTTGGGCCTTACTTTATACATATTTTTCGCTGTTACCCGTCCCGCCGGAATCTGCGAATTTAACCAGGAAATCAGCGATTTTGCGCTGTCCGTTAAATTTGCGCCGCCTGCAAACCAGTAATTCATTTCCATGTTGATATTAATACAGTAGCAGGAGCCCCAGATTTCCGCTGTAGACTGGCACCATTTTCCCTGCAGCGTCGCAGGCATCGTTTTGGAACGCGAGGAGGATATCATCATATACCTTGCATAGTTATAGTGAAGCTCCTCCAGATGTCTGTCAAGGTCTGCGTAAGCTGCCCTGTCATAGGAAACGACTGTTTTTCCATCCGTCTGCCTTGCGCCGACAACTTTCTTATAGGAATCCTGCAGCTCATCCGTAGGTATGCTGCAGATTTCTTCCTCGTCTGTCAGGGTAAACGAAACCGAATCAAACTGGGATTTATAATCGGCGATATGTTCCGCCTTTAAATCCTCATAGCTTATGGATGACGCGCCGTTCATTCTGTTTTCTGCTTTTTCAATTGCGGCCAGAACCCCTCTTTCACTTTTGTACGGCGTTTTTTCCATATTTACGCTGCCGTCGCTGTTTAAGGTAAACTGATCTTTGTCATAATCTGTCGCCGCCGCTACAAGAATGGTGACGCCCGTACTGCCTTCCACGCTTACCGTATTATAACCGTCCAAAAGCGTCCCGTCGTCTGCGATCACTTTTACGATCGCACAGTATTCCAGATCCGATTCCTGGTTCCACGCCGCATTGCCGCCTGACGAATACGGCTCGCTGTCCTTTAACTTTCCAGTGATTTTAATTTCTCCGTTTCGGACCGTTACTTTGCCAGGGTGCATCAGCACAGGCTTAACATCAAATGTAAGTTCATCGCCGGTATAGCGGAATGCCAGCACCTCTTTTGGATAACTCGCCAGATATTCCCGCGCGTAGCTTTTGCCGTCATATTCATAGCGGACATGCGCGACGGCCTCATTCAGATTGAGGTCGCGGTAATAATTCTTTACAGTCGCGCCCCGCGGCATATGGAAATCCACAAAGATATTTCCGACGCTCATAAAACCGTTGATCCCCTCGCTCATATTTTGATTGACTGTATCCGGAGCAACCTGCGTCTGTGTTCCCCGGTATCCGGCCGCCCAGAACGTTTCCTCGTTTATCTGGATCTGGTCTTTGTCCGCAAGCCCGAACAGCATTCCGCCCATGTAACCGTTTCCGATGGGCAGAGCCTGCTGCTCCCAGTCTGCGCTGTCGCGCGCGTAAATGCTGTTATTCGAACCGTTTGCGCTTGCAAGAAATGCGCCTGTTTTATACCAGAGCACATTGTCTTCTTCCGCGCCTCTGTAATCGTCCCCGTATTCATACGTTACATTTAAGGTGGAAATATCGGTTACAGACGGATCGACTCCGCAGGGAGCCGCGTCCGTATCAGGCGCGATGATGCCCGCGCCCATGCCAAGTCCCGATTTCTCCCCCGTGATCCAGTCGGCGACAAGCGGCAGATTGGAATACTCCCCTTTTTCCGTCAGAAATACGCGGTCCGATACAACGGCGCCTGTCTCTTTATCTGTAATATAAACTTTTGCAGACGCCGCTTTCGGAAACGCCATTGTAAAATCATGGCTGGAAACTCCCTTCGGCAGCGCGCTGACAGAATCTGTTTTCTCTCCGACCAGTCTGTCGTTCCGGTCAAAAATCTTTACTGTCACATCATATTCGCCGGTCAGATCGCCGGTCTTTTCGATGATGATGCCGTCTGTGCCGGCCGCCTTAGTAATATCCGTCGCGCCGTCCTGAAAAAGCAGACCTTTTATTTTCAGGGGGCACGGTACGGAACCGTCCTGCCGTATCGTTACGGCAAACTCGGAGGATATTTCCATATTCTGAATATCCGATACCATAAGCGTCGCCCTGATTCTGATTACGCCCGGCTCTGCGTTTTTGGAAACGGTCAAAAGGCCGTCCTGACTGATGTCCGTGCCGTTTGTGTCGCCGATAATTTCCCAGCGCGTATTGCGGGCCGGCAGCGTGGCGCCGTCCGAAACGGGGATAGCCTTATACTTTGCCGTTCCTTCCGTCACAACCTCGTCGCCATATATCTCAACTGCCGCCGCGCTGCCCGGTTCTTTGAGCAGTAAGGAAACCGAGGCTTTTATTTCTTTGTATTCTGCCAGAATCGTAACCATTCCGGCCGCAGCGTCAGGCGTAACAGACAAAAGACCGTCTCCGTTTATGGACACGCCGCTGTAACCGTTTACGGAATAGGTAATCTGAGCGGTTTCATCCGCCGTTCCTTTTGCAACGATTTCTGTGCAATCCAGTTCCGTCGTAATGCTGTTATAAACGTTTGCACTGTATTGTACCGTCTGAATTTCGGGCATAATATATTTTTCCGTGATACCGTCTTTTGCGGTAATCTCAAGTACATCCGCACTGTCCAGAATCTCAATTTTTGAAATAGCAGTTGAACTCCATTTGCCAAGCTTAATATCAATTTGAGTTACTTTTGCCGCTGTCCTCACCGTGGTGGCGTACCATTTGTCAAATGCGCAGATATCCTCAACGTCTATGACTTCCGAGCCTATTGTCATGGTATTGGCATTGCCGGCGCTTCTGTTTGTACTGCCGTTATTTGTCGACGTCGGCTTTGCGTATGTAACCTTTATGTATTGGCCGGCTGCAACGGGTTGATCGAATTTAATCGTCGCGCGCACATCGCCGTTTCCACCCGAGCCAAAGAACAGATAAAAACCGTTGTCCGCAAGATTGTTCCCCAGCGGATAATACCCTGTGCCCGTCTTTGTCTGCGCATCCATAACCGCGACATTGTTATAATTGGAACTCTCCGTCAATACAGTAAGCCCTGTATCGCCCGCGTTTGTCTCTGAAAGCGGGGAAGTATTAAATTCCTTGATCTGGTTGAAACTGCCGCCAAACGTATAAAGTGCGTTTTCGGCAGACGTCTTTGTTTCTTTCTTATTTTCCTCATTTCCCTCTGCGCCGTTTTGCCGCCCGGCGCTCCCGCTTTGCGCCGAAAAGGTTTCCGCCGCTTCGGCAGGAATCGCGCCAAACGACGCGCAGAGGATGGAGGCCGTCAATAACCACGAAACAAATTTTTTTCTTTTTTTCATTTTCCGCTCCTTTCTGCGAGAAATGTATAGGTCCGCCCTGCTTTTGCGTTTTCAATCGTATAAATTCCGTTATCGCCAAACACTGCCGGGGAACCGTCCAGTGAAAATGTTCGGTTTTCCTTTTCATAACCGACTGCAAGATCTCCGTCCGCTGCCGGCGTAATCTCTATTTTTTCTGCTTTGCCGCCGTTCCATTGAATCGAAACCTCTGCGCCGTTTTTTGCCCGTATCCCGTTTATCTGGCCTTTCTCCCAGACAGACGGGAGCGCCGGCAGAATATAAATGGGCCCTGTCTGCGACTGCATCAGAAGTTCCATCACGCCTGCCGCGGAACCAAAATTTCCGTCGATCTGAAACGGCGCGTGCGTATCAAAAAGATTGGCATATGTTTTTTGCGCAAGCTGGTAGCGAAACAGTTCCAGCGCCTTGTCGCCGTTTAGCGCCCTGCTCCACAGCAGAAATTTATTGGAACAGGACCATCCTGTCGCGTCGTCTCCCCGGTTCCTCAATACAATTTTTGCCCCCTCTAAAAATTCCGGCTGCTCTCTTGTAATCAAAGTTCCCGGATAAAGACCGACAAGATGAGAGATGTGGCGATGCGCCGCTTCTCCAAGCGCATTCCCGTCTTTATCCGTATTGTAGCGCATTTCCTGTTCCCACTCTTTGATCTGCCCGTCCGCACCCAGTTCGACCGGAGCCTTAAGATGCGTTCGAATTTCTCTCCAGACCGCCCTTTTTTCCGGATCTGTTTGAAGAATTTCAGATGCCATAATCACATAGTCATACATCCCTGCCACAAGCTGCAAATCATATTTGATTCCCTCCTGCTTCGGTCCGTGTTCCGGGGAACATCCGCTCCATGTGGTATAGTAGTATCCGTCCGGATAGCTGTGCAGATCATCGGTTGTCCGTCGCTGATGTTTATAAAGGTACTGCGTATAAAAATTTGCCGCTTTCCGTATAATCGGATAGATTTCATTGCCAAGCAGATCTTTATCGGCGCTCGTCTGATAGACATCCCAGAGATTATACATCAGCCACGCCGTGTTGCCCGCCGACTGTATACAGGCAGAACCGGTCATGTCGGTTGTGCCCATAATAGCCTGTTTGGTATGCATCAGAAATACATCGTCTTCGTCTCTCTTTGAATCGGAAAATACAATTTTGCCGTCTGTACAGCGATAGGATTTTGGCGTAACGCCGTACATGTTTGCAGCGGTTACGCGCCCTGCAGGAATCTGCGCGCGAAACCATGGCAGCAGCGCTTTTGCACTGTCAAAAAGACCCGCCCCGCCTGCAAACCAGTAATTCATTTCCATATTGATATTAATACAGTAGCAGGAACCCCAGATTTCTGCCGTAGACTGGCACCATTTTCCCTGCAGCGTCGACGGCAGCGTTTTTGCCCGGGACGAAGAAATCAGCAGGTATCTTGCATACTGAAAATGAAGCTCCTCCAGATGACGGTCAAGATTTTCATATTCGCGCGGATCATAAGAAACCACGGTCGTATTGTCGTCTCTTTTGTCCATGCGTATTGCCCTGCGATAAGTCTGCTGCAGTTCATCGGTCGGTATCGGGCAGATCTGATCCGGTTCGGTCAGGAAAAATGATACCGCATCAAACTGTTCCCTGTAATCGGCGGTATGTTCCGCCTTTAATTCCGGATAACGCAGGTTCATCGCTTTTTCTATTCTTGCCGACGCCTTTTCGACTGCTGCGGCCGCACCCCTGCTGTTTTTATACGGAGTCTGCGAAAAGTCGACGCGCCCGTCAGCCTTTTGAACAAACTGGTGCGGATCGTAATCGGTAGCGGCTGCGACCAGAATGGTAACGCCGCTCGCCCCGCGTACGCTGACACTGTTAAATTCATCCGTCACCTCTCCGTCATCCGGAATCACTTTGATCTTTGTACAGTATTCCAGATCGGATTCCTGCGACCATGTCACATTGCCGCAGGATACATACGGCTCGGAATCCTTTAATTTTCCTGTAATTGTAATCTCCCCGTCTCTGACGGTAATTTCGCCCGGGTGCATCGACACAGGAGATACTTCAAAGTTAAGCGCATTGCAGTCGGCCATGTAGCGCAGCACAAGTGTTTCTCTCGGATAAGAGGCAAAATACTCCCGTCGATAGCGCACGCCGTTATATTCGTACTGCACATGGGCAACTGATTCTTCGAGATTCAGATCACGGCAGTAATTATGAACCGCCGCATTTTTCGGCATATGGAAATCTACAAATAAATTTCCCACGCTCATAAATCCGTTGATGCACTCGCTCATATTTTCGTTTACCGTATCGGGTTTCACTTTCTCCTGTATGCCGCGGTATCCTGCCGCCCAGAACGTTTCCTCATTAATCTGGATCTGGTCTTTATCGGGAAGCCCGAACAGCATACCGCCCATATAACCGTTCCCGATTGGCAGCGCCTGCCGTTCCCAGTCCGCGCCGTCTCTCGCATAAATGCTGTTGTTTGCTCCGTCCGCGCTTTTTAAATATGCCCCCGTCTTATACCACAGTACAAAATGGGATGTCTGTTTCGGATAATTTTCGTCGTATGTATAATGCACCTTTAATTCCGAAACGTCGGTCAGTTTTGGATCCACGCCATAAGCGGCCCCTTCTGGCGCGATAATGTTTTCGCCCATGCCGTGTCCCGATTTTTTTCCTGTAATCCAGTCCGCAACAAGCGGTACATTTTGATATCTGTTCAAATTGTTTCGCCGCCCCCTTTTTTTGTTATTTCTATTATAACCTGCCCGCAGATACTGTACTACAGCGCAAAGTATGCTGTATTTGTCAAAAAGTCAGATTTGTGCTTTACAAACGGTTGATTAATATTTATAATCCGCTTAAGAAGCGGAGATTACATATGGATATATTTAATCAGAATCAGATATTCAAACGATATATTTCAAGAATGCATACCGACTTTATTTTTGTCGACCACGGCCCCTGTCCCGACTGGATTCGGCCGCCGCACAAAAGAAGGCGCGACACGCTTTACCTTATCTTAGATGGCGAAGGCTGTATTACAATCAACGGCAGATCCATTTTTCCGGTAAAAAATGATTTGGTACTGCTGCCGCGAAACTCCGTGGTGTCGCTTTACGCAAAAAGCGATACCTGCTACAATAAATACTGGTGCGATTTTATCATGCAGATAGACGGGACATCGCTGTTTGACCTGCTTGAATTTCCAAACATCAGGCATCTTGGGGATATCTCTTACGCCCGGTCGCTGTTTGACCGGCTGGATACGCTGCGTCTTCGGTCAGATGCCAAATCCGCCCTTTTGCTGGAAGCGACGCTGCTGGAACTGGTCGCATTGTTTTTGGAGGACAACAGCCGGGCGTCAATGCCGGAAAAACAGGAGAACGCATTTGCGGACCAGGTGTCCGAATATATCCGCCGGCATATTGCGGAAAAAATATCTGTCCGGCAGCTCGCCGACGAGATGCATTTTAACGAGAAATATTTTATTTCCCTGTTTAAACAACATTTTTCAACTACACCCGCACAATATATCAAAACATTGCGGCTTGAACTGGCAAAACAGGAACTGCTGTACAGCGACGATAACATTTCGGTTCTGATTGAGCGGATCGGATATGCGGCTTTGGCAGAGCTGTCAAAAGATTTCAAAGCGTATACCGGGCTGTCTCCGACTGCCTTTCGCAGGAAATACCGGTAAAATTTTTTTAATCATCCTTGTACTTCGACCGAAAAAAATTTATAATAGAAAAAAAGATTTATGGGAGGTATTTCTATGCACAGTTTCCAACCATTCCCAATTGATATGTTGGAATTTAATCCTTTTACAAAATTCGGAACGGACTGGGCGCTTGTCACAGTAGGCACCAAAGCGCAGGCAAATCCGTGTACGATCGGCTGGGGCAGCGTCGGCACGCTGTGGGGCAAAAACACAACTTCTGTCTTTTTGCGTGATTCCCGTTACACAAAGGAACTTCTGGACAAACACGAATTTTTCTCTGTTACATTCTTTGACCAGTCTCACCGGGAGGCGCTTCAATATTGCGGATCACATTCGGGCCGCAATGAAAATAAAATAGAACAGGCGCATCTTACACTGAATGCAAGGCATAATATCCCGTTTATCGACGAGGGCAACCTCGTTTTTCTCTGTGCAAAGCTCGCGCAGGTCAGGCTGACAAAGGAGATGTTTACTGCACCGGATATTATGCATAAGTGGTATCAGGAGGAAGACATGCACACGATGTATGTCGCTGAAATTATAGAGGCGCTGGCAAGATAGGAATATTATTCGGGACAATTGCAGACCATAACGGCAAAAATACAGATTCTGCTAATTACAAGGAGGTTTTTCATGGACGAAAAAACTTATAAAATTATCGGTACGGGCGGCATCACAACTTTGATTTTAGGGATCTGCATACTGACAGGCGGCATTGCGGCAGGCATCCTTTTAATTATCAACGGCGCAAAGTTGCTGAAGAGCAAATCCAAAATCATATTTTAAATCCACATTTGAAAAAAAAAAGAGGCTCTGATGAAATTATTCAGCAATAACAGACTTTTGAAAAAAACAGTCAAAACAATCCACGCACGGCAGCATCCGGCTGCGACACGGAAATCAGACAAAACGGCCGAAATCGCCGAAGAATCGAAAGAGCCTCCGTTTCGGATTCTGCTTCTGACAAACAGGGATTCTGACAATGTGGGCGATCAGGTGATAGAAATATGCGATTTAAGCCTGCTTTCTGCTGTAATGGAAAATCTTGGCGTCACAAATTATGTAATTGACAGCTGTGCGGCATCTATTGCAGCCGTCAAAGACAACGCAGCTTCTGTATCCATTCCCGAGGCCGCTTCCCTGCAGATTGCACAATCGGATCTTATTGTCTACGGCGGAGCTCCCATGTTTAATTATCTGTATCAGCCTTTTTACCAAAGAACGGCAATGGTGTTGGAAGCGGCAGAAGAGTTTCAGAAACCGGTGATTTTTTCCGCTGTCGGCATTGAGGGCTACGACGAGGGCAATCCGAGATGCCAGCGCATTAAAAGCGCATTACAGCTTAACTGCGTAAAACAGATTACGACACGCGACGACTTTGTATCGCTGAAAAAATATCGGGAAGATGAGACAATTCCACTGGCGAAAGTCGCCGATCCGGCTGTGTTTTCTTCCTCTGTCTTTCGTAACTTTATAAAACCTCCTAAGAAACGGGAAAAAAAGAAAATCGGTCTTTTTATACTGCGGGAAAAAGCCTTTCTCGACAATCACATTGATCTGTCCGGAGAAGATGCGGCCCTGTTCTGGAAAGGCCTGATCCGGGAGCTGATTCATCGGGGATATCGCTGCGAACTTCTGACAAGCGGTCATTTCAGTGATGAAAGTTTTATGGATTATCTGATCCGCGCGTATGGCGTCAGAACAAAACGCTGCTTCTTCCATATGGATTCGCCGGAACGTCTGGTCAGTAAAATTGCAAAATACGACGCTATTGTATCCTGCCGGCTTCATCCGAGTATCATTGCCTATTCGCTCGGCATTCCGTCTCTTGGTATTGTGTGGAATCCAAAAGTAACGGGCTTTTATCAAAGCATCGGATATGCGGACCGGGCAATTGAAGCAAAAGATCTGACTCCGTCCCATACAGCGGATAAAGTCGAGCAGATCCTGGAAGAGGGCGTCATTTGCGACAGGGATTACCAGAACAGTGTCTATTCCACCCTGTTTTATGGGATAAAATCCATACTCCGCCCAGACGACGATACCCTGGCGCCCTGTTCCTGCGAGGAGCTTATGGACAGGCTTCCTCCTTTCCCGGGCACCACCCCTGCAGAACTGCAGGAAAAAACGCAGCGGAAGCTGAGAAGAATTTATCACTCCTATAACGATCTGATTCACAACAGGTAAAATCGGGCATTTGCCCGTCTGTTTATAACCGCGTTAATGTGGAACAGATTCCTGTGCGCTCTGCGACTGTGCAATAATCTGCTCAAGCCAGTCGCAGAGTGTATTTCTCGCATTCGTATGAATATGTTCCCGATTAAAATAGATTTCATTTTGTAAAATCAGTCTTCTGATCTTTCGGATTCCATGCCAGTCCCCATTCCAGCAGGCTGCACTGATCTTTCGCTTTGCAAAATAAGTTCTGTTTTTGGTCTCGCATCCGGGGATTGGAGCAATGTGCACCAATGGTACGCCAGCCGTAACAGCCTCCGTAGAGGAAAGACCGCCCGGCTTGGAGAAGACAAGTTCGCAGGCTTTCATATAATCGGCCATCCGGTTCGTACTGTTTAATACAACGACCGGATACTGATTTTTATACCGCCGGTTGATTTTGCGGAACAGTTTTTTGTTGTTGCCGCAAATTACAATCACGCCGTAATCTTCACGTTTGCCGATGCACCAGAGTAGCGCTTCCACTGTCCTTGACAGATGTCCGGCGCCAACGCTCCCGCCGACAATCAGAAGGTATTTTTTGTCCGGAATAAGACCAAGCTTCCGCTTTAACCTGTTTTTTTGATATTTTCTATCAAACGCCCTGTTCACCGGTATTCCGAAAGGCTTCAGTTTCTCCGGTGCAATGCCGCGCGCAGCAAACTCCGGGATCAGATCTTCGTGCGGCACAATATAATAGTCGCAGTCTGTCTCCTCCGTAAACGGAATACAGGTATAATCCGTTGCAACAAATATGGTTCTGGGAAGCAAAACACCCTTATTTTTCAGACAGGTCATAATCTCAGCCGGAAATAAATGCGGCATGACGATCAGATCCGTATGATGCTCGTTCAGATATTGTTCCAGTTTTTCCGCCGGTTTTTTATTGCAAAAGTATACAGGAGACCGAAACGGCAGTTTTCTGTAAATGTTTCCGGCCCGGTAAAGAAATCCGAACATGTGAGGCGCTTTCTGTACCATCCGGATATAGACATTCGCAATCATACGGGAAAGTCTGTTTCCGACCAGCGTATACGGGTCAAACATTTCCGCATGATGACCGCGTCTTTTCAGTTCCTCAAACACAGCCTGACCAGCGGCATTATGCCCTCCTCCTGTTCCACAGGATAAAATCAATGCATCCATAACAACCTCACTTTACATGCTTCTTTCTCTTCTTTGCTCAAATGCATTCGAATCAGCACAAGACATCCGATGAACAAAAACCCGAGCCGAAGCGCTAACCGCTCTTTTGCGAAAAAAAGAACGGTCATCGTCAGAAGATAAGCCCCGATTGTTCTGAAATAATGAGGTGTCACGCGGACGATGAACGACAGGAAAAGAAAAGAAAACGCCAGCGCTTCCGCTCCGTAGATATGCGGAAACATACCCAAAAGACACCCGAATGACGTAGCGATGCCTTTTCCGCCCTGAAAATGATAAAACAGCGGAAAGATATGTCCCAGTACAGGCGCGCACAGAACAAGCGCCAGCCCGAATTCCGTCGGCTGCGGATTCTGCGACTGTTCCAGCCTTACACAAAGAAAAACAGGAAGAAATCCTTTGAGTACATCGAATATTAATGTCAGAATTCCACAGAGAAAGCCGCCCTGCAAAAATGCATTAGCCGTGCCCGGATTTTCGTCCTTTGTACCGGAAATGATATCCCGATGCCGGAGTAATCGTCCGAAAATACGGGCAGACAGAACGCTGCCCGCAAGGTATCCCACAATCATAAATGCCATATAATATGCCATATGCTTAAAACCCCGCTCTCATTTTTTGCTATTATATACTATTTTCTATAACTTTACAACTATGTGCTCTCTATGGAAGTCTCCTCTTCTTTTGGCAGACGGGAAAAAAACCATGCCGCAAAAAAGACAGCCGGCAAAAAGGAGAGCACCGCGGCCAGCGGCTGCGCTTCCTGGATTCCGGCAAGCCCCCTGGCTTTTGCCATAATCACAAGCGCAGGAATAAAAAATACCCCGCTTCGCAGCGCCGAGAGCGTTGACGCGCCAAGTTTTTTTCCGGTGCTCTGCAGCTGCATCTCAGTCACCATGGAAAACGGTACAAACAAAAGCGATATACACTGCAGCCGAAGCGCTCTTGTCCCGATTGCAATCACTTCAGGATCATCCCGAAACAGCTGTATCATACTGCCTGAAAAGATCATAACGCCCGCAGAGATTACGGCGATCAGAATTTCAGAGAGCAAAAAGGTAAACCAATAGGCCCGTCTTAAACGCCTGTATTTTCCCGCGCCGTAATTAAAGCCGCTCACAGGCTGAAATCCCTGTCCGACGCCGATTGCGATCGATAATACAAACATGGCGATTCGTGAGACAATACTCATGGCGGCCACTGCCGCATCTCCATAAAGCGCTGCCTGCGTATTCAGCAGAACGGTTGCAATGCTGTTCAGGCCCTGCCTTAAAAAACTGGGCAGCCCCGTAGCCATCAGATTTAAGATGCGAAGCGGATTCCACATAATACGCTTTACGGACAATTTTGAAACGGTTTTCCCACGCAAAAACATGGAAAGCAGGATACAGAAACTGACGCACTGCGAAAACGCCGTCGATAAACCGGCTCCCGCAATACCCAGCCGAAAGCCAAACATAAAGATCGGATCGCATATAATATTTAAAACGCCCCCTGTCATAAGGCCGATCATGCCAAGCGCCGCCTTGCCCTCATAGCGAAGTATATTGTTCATAACAAAGCATACCACCATAAACGGCGCGGAAAGCAATATGAAGACCATATAAGTTTTTGCATAGGGTGCGATTGTCTCGGTACTTCCCAGAAAAAAGACAAGCGGATCCAAAAACAAAAATCCAAAGAGCGAGATCAGGAACCCGGTGAAAAGCGCAACAAAAAAACCGGTAGACGCCGCGGCGCTGGCGGAGTCGTTTTCCTGCTTTCCCAGCAGCATGGCGATCATGCTCCCTGCCCCCTGGCCAAACATGAATCCAACCGCCTGAATCACTGCCATAAAACCGAACACCACGCCAACCGCGCCGGAAGCGCTGTTGCCCAGCTGTCCGACAAACGCGGTGTCCGCCATGTTGTAGACACTTGTGATCATCATACTCAATATCGTAGGAATCGCCAGTGTCACAACAAGTTTGGGAATTGGCGTTTTTGTCATTTTATCGTACTGAGACAGTTTTTGTGTTTGTCTGTTCATATGTGATATGCCTTTCTTGGCCCATAGCGTATTTTGAATAATCATATTATGATATCAGGAGCAAAAAAGTTTTGCCTTTCATGCTCTCATGAATGAGCATGATTTTGAGAACCACAAAACAGCTTTTGATTTCCTGTTGTAGGCAAATTCCTATAACCATATATACTTTTTTTCAATCTCTGATCTTTTATTATCGTATTCGGCTTTTAATTGATGTATCTGAGATTGAAAATAAATGCAGTGATAAGTCCTGAAAAAACGAAACCTCCAATAACAAAATCAGGCGCAACGAGCTTTCAGACAAGGGTATTATACTCCCGTTCGGCCAAATCGGCAAGAATAAGATAACACAGGGAAGAAAATATAATGTGAATTTTATTGTAAAGGCAGGCGTTTTTTTGTATAATTGAAGTGTGGCAGGAGCAGGAGATATCGGATCTTGTGTCACATCTTATGGAACATTCGTAGTTCCATAAGCATGGAATTTTAGATATCGAGGTGGTAAGGTGTCAGACGATACAAAACAGACGCATCAGAGTACACTAATATCATCTTTACAGGAAATAAAGGCAGAAAACCTGATAAAAAAGTTTTTGATGAGCAGATAATGAAAACTTATGGGAAAGATTTTGAAAAATTAAAAGAAATCGAAGCCGAGGTTATGCAGTCAGCATAATCAGAGAATCAATTTAATATCAAAAGACAGCGTAAGGCACATTAGAGTACTTCCGTTATAGAGGAAATGTGACCGCCAAAATCCAACGGGCGAAAACGACGCTTTGATTTGGAAGTGCCGCATATCCGTTTCCATGATTTACAGCATACGGCGGCTGCAAATATGCACCAACTGACGGGCGACTTCTACACAGTGGGCGAAGTCCTGGGACATGGGAATAGCGAGTTTTTAGGATAAACGGCGTGATTTTTTTCTGTATGCAGTTCCAATTACAAGCTTGCTGCGGTAAAATGGAAACAAAGCAGAGGTGACAAAGAAGTATGAATGATACAAAGACAACAAAATATGAATTGTATCTTAGCCAGATCATAAACGCCATAATCTTAGCCGGAATGATTCTTTTGATCACAGGGTTCTATTATTGTGTCATTAAGGCGGGTATCCCTTACCAGGATCCGCCGTTAGAATTACAAATACAATATGCCGTCAATATGGGGATCGGCAGGCTCCTGGTAAAGAATGGGTTTCTGATCTCGGTATGCGGGGGGATTGCCCGTTTGCTGTTTCAATGGCTAAAAGCAAATCGGCGCCACATGCTCGTTTAACGGCAGCATTTCATATTCGGCAAGTTCATCCAACAATTCATCCAGACAGATTCCTGTATTGTAAACGACATCATGCGCAAGAAGAATTACGTTTTTTCTTCCCAGCGTCGTATCCACACCGTTTGCAATCAGCTGTTCGGGGGTGGAGTCGCCGAGCGCATCCTCAAGGCTTGCATTCCAGTCAAAATAGACATAGCCGCGCGCGTTCATTTCCTGTATGATAGCGTCTTTCACATTTTCATTATATGCATTGATACTGCCGCCCGGAAACCGAAACAGCTTCGTGTCGATTCCGGTTGTTTCATATACGATACGGTGTGCCGTCTCAAAATCCTGTATGTAACTGTCCACGCTCCGGTAGAGCATTTTATAGTCATGTACATTGCAGTGTATTCCGATTGTATGTCCTTCTGCTGCAATGCGCCGTGCAATCTCCGGGTGTTTTTGCACATTTTCCCCGATCAGAAAAAAGGTAGCTTTGATATTTCGCCGCTTTAAAATATCCAAAACTCTGACTGTGTTTTCAGCGGAAGGCCCGTCGTCAAATGTCAGGTACATTGTTTTTGGGTTGAGATACATAGAAATACCGGCTGCAATGCCATCGGCAATCTGCGCCTGATATCCGTAATCGGTTAATTTACGGCGTTCTGCGGCATTTGACAGAAAACCTGTCTCAATCAGACAGGCGGGCATTCTGGTGCTGCCTGTAACATGAAAATCTGCATCACTGTGCATTTCCCGTTTTTTTGCGCCGGTGCAAAGTAATGTCTGACGGTTGATCAGCGCGGCAAGCCTGCGGTTATTGCGGCTTGTGTCCGCACCGTCATACCAGACTTCCAATCCGTTTACGGAAGCGTCTTCCGAGGAATTTTGATGGATGCTGACATACAGGTCTGCGTCTGCATCGTTGGCAAGGATCACCCGGTCTTCTTTGGCAATATAGCTGTCGTCGCTGCGTGAAAGGATCACAGTGCAGCCGAGTTCACACAGGCGTTTTTGCAGAAGCTGCGCAATGGCAAGGTTTACGGTTTTCTCCTGAACGCCGGAAAATGCACAGCCCTCGTCTGTACCGCCGTGTCCGGGATCTATAAAGATGACAGGATTCTTTGTGCCCGCTTCATCGGATGAAGTGTCCGGCAGCACGGCAGTTTTGGAGTCAGAATCCTGGGAAGCCGGCTCATTTGTAAGGTTTGAAACCAATTGATCCGCAGAATCCGGCGCCTCATTTGAGGGATCGGCGGAAAGCTGTTCGTCGGATGCATGAACCTGTATGGGCGGCGTATTGGGGGCGGAAAAGAAAACGGATCCAAGCAAAAAGGACGCGATGACAGCGGCAGTGATGCGGCGTCTTTTTTTTGTCTTTTTTTGTCTGATTTGATAGAGATACATGCTGCGCCCGGCAGAATATGATCTTCCTTCGTACATGATGAAGTTCCTCCTGAAGTTAAAAATAAAGACCTCTTGTGTTGCCTGACATCATACACAAGAGGTGCATCAAAACATCATCATTTCTGCATCAAAAGGGCATCAAAGTTGCATCAAAGTTGCATCATCGGGATATTTTTAAAAAAAGTTCGTTAATTCCCTCATAATAGCCGATTGTAACAATCGTAGATTCGCCGCCTGCTCCGGAAAAAACATATTTTTTGAAATATGGAGTGGATTCCAGAAGAGGATTGTCTGATTCATAGGGGGCAGGACTGTCAAGACCCATATAGCGCGCCCATTTTTCCATTATCCGGTCTGTGTCAATATCTTCCCACAGCAGTGAGGTGCGCACAAAAAATTCGTAGATTTTTCCGTCCTCAGCATCCATGCAGACATCCATCAGGCGGTTTTCCTTAGCCGTATTTTTGGGGCTGCTTTTTAAATTCAGCATCCAGACAGCAATGTTGTTGCGCGGTTCCAAAACGTCGATTGCAGAATAGAGCGTGGCATCATAGGAGGAGGCATCCATTTCCATGACATCGTCAGGAAGTATGCCGACGGCCTTTAACTGTGAGAGCGCATCGTTGCATTTATCATAGATTTTGTCGTCCGAAATCTCCTGATCGTAAGGATTTCTGTAGTTTGCCACGAAAGCGTAGGAGCCGTCTGATTCGGGGTAAATATTGGAATTGTCGGGATGCGTTAAGCTGTGCTGCTCGCTTTCCGGGCGTGTCTGGCTGTTTAAGCAGCGCGACAGGATAGTAAGCTTTTCATCCGCCCCGAGTTTATACAGGTAGCCGGCCTGGGAAGTATTTGCCGTTTCGGTATAGATTTGCTGAAAGCGTCCGCGGTCCTGGTATTTTGCAAGAGATTCCGGTCCCCAGACAGACAGGATGGCGGTAAACGCTGCTATGCCGATAAAAAGAGCCGTTTTTGTTTTTTGTTTCATGATTCCTCCGCATTGTTTAACAGGAAAGAAAAGCAGGAGCCTTTGCCCGGTTCACTCTCGATCAGGAGAGAACTGCCGTGTATGTTTAAAATTTGTGAACAAAGTGCGAGACCAAGCCCGGCGCCGTTGTTCTGGCGCGAGCGGGATTTGTCGACCATGTAAAACGCTTTCGTAATTTTATGCAGTTCGTCTTCGGGAATACCAATGCCATGATCTTTCACGCAGAATCGATATCCGTTTTTTGTCTGAACGCCATTAATCTCAATCGCACCGCCGGAATCGGATGCTTTGGCAGCATTGTCGATCAGATTAATCAGCACGGTTTTAAGCAGATTTAATTCAGCCAGTACGTTCTGCTTTTCATATTCAAAAAGAAAAATAAGATCCGTTCTGTCTGCGTAGAGTTCCGCAAGATAGTCAAAGATCAGCTCTGTCGGAATTAAGGACAGTCTGGCTTCTTTTTTTCCGGCGACGATGATATCCAAAAGACGCAGCGACATCGCTTCTAAGCGTTTTCCCTCCGTATAGATATAATTGGCGGCCATCAGGTGTTTTTCCGTGTCGAGTTTTCTGGAACGCAGAAGGTCGGCATAGCCGATCATTGTTGTAAGCGGGGTTTTCAGTTCATGGGCGAAAGCGCCCATAAATTCTTCCTTTGCATTAATTTCGTCTTCCAGTTTTACAATATTTTGTTCGAGAGTTTCGGCCATATGATTGAAGTCCTGCGTCAGCTGCCCGAGTTCATCCTGACTGACCTGTTTTGCACGGTAAGAGTAATCTTTCTCTTCCATCTTTCTTGTGGCCTGTGTGAGGATGCGGATCGGTTTGGTCAGCACAGAACAGATCAGGTGCATAATCAGTGCGCCGGCGAGCAGCATCAGGACAGTTACACGGCGGTACAGGGAGAAACCCAGGGCGCGTTCCGTAAAAACATCCGAGACATTGCGCAGTGTCTCCAGATATAAAACGCGGTTTAATGCGGTGACTGCCGTTACGGTATGGATATAGTGCTGATCGGAAACGGCCATAATATGGTATGACTTGATTGATTTGTCGGTCAATGCCAGAAGTTTTTCGTCCGCATCAAAGCCGTCGCTGGCATAGAGCACGTTTTTTTCTTCGTCCGAGATGCGCAGAAGCCGTTTCCCCTGCGCGCCGCCTGCTTCCAGTTTTGCCGCAATCTCGTCAATCGTATGGTCCGGCAGAATGCGGTATTTGGACGGCACATTTAAAGCCGCCGTTTCGAGTGCGAAGCCAAGAATACTGCTCTCGTCAAGCGATTGTCCGATTTCCCGTTCCAGCGAGGATTCAAAGACATGGTTGACAAAGTAAAAACCACTGAAGCCGAGTGCGAGCGCCATGACCATTAACATGCAGAGCAGAATTTTAAATGAAAATTTCATAAGTTCCTTTCTTCTTGAAAATCAGGGTAATTCCAGACGATACCCGACTTTGTAGACGGCGACAAGACATTTTTCCCAGCCAAGTTTTTTGCGTAAGCGCTGCACATGCAGATCCAGTGTGCGGCTGTCCCCGTAGTATTCTTCTTCCCAGACTTTTTCATACAGTGTTTCACGGAACAGGGCGACATTTTTATTTTTCATAAAGAGTACCAAAAGGCCAAATTCCTTGTTTGTCAGTTCAATCTGCTTTCCGGCTTTCGTCACTTTATGCGCGTCCAGATCTGCTGTAACATCACCTGCGGTCAGCTTCTGCTCCACCTTGTTATAACGCCGCAGTACGGCCTCGACACGTGCCGTAAGTTCGATTACATCAAACGGTTTCACCAGATAATCATCGGCGCCAAGCTTTAACCCTTTCACCCGGTCTTTTACTTCATGCTTCGCAGTGACGAAGATAACCGGAATTTCCAGCGGACGTATGTATTCCATGATATCATAGCCGCTTGCTCCCGGTAGCATGATATCAAGCAAAATTAAATCATAATTTTCTTTTTCTATCATATCAAGCGCTGATAACCCGTCAAGTGCGCTTGTGCAGTGATAACCGGCGGAAGACAGATTCAGGTCAATCAGATCGCAAATCGGTTTTTCGTCGTCAACAATCAGTATTTTTGTCATTTTTCAGATTTCCACCCCCAGTAAGCTCTCGCATGTTTTACCAATTCCTCCATGGTTGTATTGTCATCGATACGGTAGCTGATTTTCATATCCGTATCTGCCGCAAAGCCGGCAATTCGCTGATAATAGACAGCATAGTCGCTTGCGGTAAGCGTCTGTCCGTCTGTATCTTCATAATTGTATTTTGCCAGAATCACGATGTCTTTCAGCCCGTCTCCGTCAATATCCCGGCAGTTGATTCCCGTGAGCGAGTACAGGCTTTCGTAATCGCCCATCGGCTGGAGTACCGATACGATATTTCCCTGCCGGTCTGCCAGAAATATCATAAAAATATCATAATCAGAGATACGGTAGGTTCCGGGCACCACCTGTAAAGTGCCGAATTTTTCGAATGATCTGTCGTAACACTGTTCCTGATGTACCAAAAAACCGCCGGCATACAGATCAGTTAAAGTTGAGGATGTATATAAAAATTCCGTCGAACAGCTGTCCCGTACAAATGCGGTAATCACTTCCGTACTCTGGTTCATTCCAAAACGGTTGATTTTGTCCGAAATCCTGTAATCGCGGTAAAATTCATGGCCATTGCCAAACAGCACGTCCCCAGCCTTATAGGGTGCGCCCGATGCAGGACCTTCTCTGTTTACACAGGAGGCGATCAGGATGATATCGAGGAAGCCGTCTTTATTCAAGTCCCGAAATGAAACGGCGGCAATTCCGCGGCAGGGCTGTTCCATTTGCCCAATATTGTAGTTATTTGCCGCCAGCTGATCTGTATAGTATATAATTTGATCTGTATTGTCCGAAAAAAACAGAATCAGTCTGTGCCAGGTACGGTCCAGTGCGGGGATCATGGTTACATCTTTGTATTCATCCATTTCAAAAGAGAAAGTCTGGTCTTCAATCGGTGAAAAACCATATTGTGCAAGATCAGACGAAGATTTTACGGCAGTCAGGCGTTTTTGGTATTCCATATATTGGGAACGCACAGTTTTATCGTCTGCTCTGAATTTTTCTTCCGCCTGCAATCTGTATAAGGGGGAAAAGAGTGCAAATATGGCAAAAGCAGCGAGGAAATACTTTCTAAAGTTTTGAGATTTCAAACAATTCCCCTCCATTCCGTCGTGAAATTTTTTTCATCATACACCATTTATCTGCCTGCGGCAAGGGATATCTTTCTCTTGTTAATTTTGCCGTGAGGGAGTATAGTAATGACAGTAACGGGAAAGGAAGCATGACAGTTGAAAAAGAAGAAATGTTTCAGGACAGCCGCGGCAGCAGTTCTGTTTGCGGCAGCCGTGACAATTGTGTATCTGTTATATCGGTATAATTATATTCCTCATAGAAAGTATACAAATGAAGATTTTGGCATAACAGCCTGTCGGAGCGGGCGGGATGCCGACGGGGACAATATCGACGATCAGACCGATATTCTGCAGAGCGCAAAAGACTATGTGGCCACAAAGCCAAAATATAAGAGCAACTATTATGCGGGCGGTTATCCGGATGATGAATACGGCGTCTGCACGGATGTGGTTGCACAGGCGCTGCTTGGGGCAGGATATGACCTTCGGTTTCTGGTCGATCAGGATATCCGGCTGCACCCGGACGACTATGAGATGGATAAGGCAGATGATAAGATTGATTTTCGTCGTGTAAAAAACTTAAAAGTATATTTTAAAAATAATGCTACTGCCTTGACTACGGATATTACAGAGATTGATGAGTGGCAGGGCGGGGATATCGTGATATTTGCGGGGCATGTCGGGATTGTCTCTGACAGCCGCAATAAAAAGGGGATTCCATTTGTGATACATAACGCGCACCCCTTACAGGCAAGTTACGAGGAAGATATTTTAGAGACATGGGGAGAGATTGTAGGCCATTACCGCATTGATTCTTCTGCAGGGTGCTCATCGCAGCAAAGTGGAAGAAGCCAGAGGATGTTAAAAACATAAGGAGGAAATCAGATGGGAAGAGGTGGAGGAGCAGCAGGCGGAAAACCCGGCAGAGAGGGCAGGGGATTTTCCAGCCACAGGTCATCAGCGGGCGGTTCTTCGGGGAGAAAGACGTCATCAGGCGGCAGCATGGGATCGCTTTCGTCACATCGCAAATCGTCGGCGCCACGGAATCCATCGCCGCCGCGAGGGTCGTGGGGTTCGTCGGCGCCACGGAATCCACCGCCGCCGCGCAGGTCGTGGGATTCGCCACCGCCGCGCAGATCGTGGGGTCCGCCGCCGGGCGGTTATGGAGGGCAGAGGGCAGGAAGAGGCTGCTGCGGTAATTTTTTTCTGATTGTTTTTCTGTTGGCAGTTATCCTGGCGGCATTTTTTGCTTCCCTTCGGTCAGAAAAGGTTCAGAATTTTGTAAGAGACCTGGAGCAGGTAATTGTTCCGGACGATAACAGACGTGCAGAGGATAACGGAAAAGCGGAAAAACAAACAGCAAGGGAAAAACTGGCCGCTGAAAAATGCCTGCGAACGGAGCAGGTGATACAGGATGATCTGCACTGGCTTTCGGACACTGATACCGTAAAACAGGCAATGGAAGAGTTTTATGAGAAGACAGGTGTGCAGCCTTATTTGTATATCTGTGATCGTCTCAATGGAAAAGGAGAAGAGATTACAGATGAAGAAGCGGAGAGTTATCTTGAAGAAAAATATAATGCGATGTATCAGGATGAGGGGCATATGATCTTTGTATTTATGGAGTATGCCGCATCGGAATATATCACTTACCTTTATACAGGAACTGAGGCATCCGTCATTATCGATGATGACGCAAGGGAAGTTTTCCTGACAAATGCGGATACATATTATACAGATTCTTCCTTGTCGGATGAAGCGTATTTTGCAAGGGTGTTTCGGGAATCAGCAAAACAGATTATGAAATAAGGGAGGAATACGAAACCAATGTGAAGCTCTTTGAAAAGAAATGGGGGATGATTTATGAAAAAGAAACAATGGATTTTTATGAGTACTCTGATAGCAATGCTGTTCGTCTTTGGTATGACGGAACATGCAGCGGCGGGCGAGCGGACTGTATGGAACCGTGACAATACGATACATAAAACAATTGGAGCGTTTACTTATCATGCCTATACGTCGGCAAAAGGCGATAAGGCATGGATCTACCGGATCGATATTGACAAAAAGAAAAAGCACACCACGCTGTCTATTCCGGAAAAACTGGATGGCAAAACTGTCACAGTTCTGGGATGGGAATGGAAAGAAGCGTATGGTGCCGACACTGATATAAGTATATTTGGGGAAATTGCCGAGCCATATCATCTCGCAGACGCTTCAGGGAAAACGGTAAAAGAGATTAAGAAGTTAAAGCTGCCCGATTCGTTGGAAATTATCGGGAACACTGCGTTTAGCGGAATGGATTCCATTCGGTCGCTGGAAATTCCTAAAAGTGTGACAGCAATCAATGAAGACGCATTCTACGGCTGCGACAAATTAAAAAATGTAAAGCTTCCGGCTACATTGACCTCATTGCATACCAGCGCATTCAGGGACTGCCCTAAATTAACGGGCATGACAATTTCCGGCAAAAACAGGAAATACAGGATAAAAAATAAATGTGTCATTACAAAGAAAGATCAGTCGCTGGTCTATTCGTTTGCGTCCGGCAAGCAGCTTAATATTCCGGAAGGAGTGAAGCGGATCAAAAAATTCGCGCTCAATAACTGCAGAGCCCGTACAGTGCATATTCCGGCTTCCGTGACAAAGATTGAAATGTTTGCTTTCCACGAACCGTATGGCTATCAGAGCGGCGCGATCAAAAATGTAACTGTATCTGCACAGAATAAAGTGTATGCAAGGGACGGTCAGTGTATTTACAATAAAAAAGATAAGTCATTGTCTGTGGCGGTTGTGGATGAAAACGGGGATATTTATCTGTCTGAACAGATTGAGAAGCTGACGGAAGAGTAAAGTATTGTTAATCATAAAACATGGGATGAATCTATGAAGAATGTAGTGTTTCCTGCGAGTCTTCGGTCTGTGGTTGCGCCGGGATTTTCGGAATTATCAGGTGCAGAAAAAGTATATTTTAAGGGGACAACACCGCCTGATGTTTCCGGAGTCAGGCCGGAAATGGCGCCACTGCCCATTTTTACCAGCGTTTATGTGCCGAAGGAAAGTCTTTCGGTATACAAAAAATGGTATAAGAAATATGACTGCTATTCCTGCGTTTGGGAATGGCACACATTTTGACGGCAGGGGATGCGGCGGATCTTGTATATTGATAGATATTAAAAAATTTGTCCTAGAACTGATATATGCATGATCGGCATAAAATATGACAGAGATACTGTACAGAAAGGGAAATATGATTTTAGAAGAGATAAGAGAAGAACTGTTTTCACTTCAGGACGAAAAATACCGTGATTTTCAGAGCAGGCTAATCCCCACGATTGAGCGCGGCGCGATCATCGGCGTGCGCACGCCGGCGCTGCGGAAACTTGCAAAGCAGCTGGCCAAACGGGAAGATATTGATCTGTTTTTCTGTCAGCTTCCGCATGAATATTTTGAAGAGAATCAACTGCATGCGTTTCTGATCTCAGAGATAAAAGATTTTTCCCCTTGTATGGAAAAAATAACGCCGTTTCTTCCGTTTGTCGATAACTGGGCGACCTGCGACCAGATGTCTCCAAAGGTATTTCGCCGTCATCGGCAGGAATTGCTTCCATATATAAAAACATGGCTTGCATCGGACAAAACCTATGAGGTTCGTTTTGCGGTCGGAATGCTGATGGCGCATTTTCTGGACGACGATTTTGATCTGGCATATCCCGGTCTGATCTGCGGCGTTCGTTCCAAGGAGTACTATATCAATATGATGATTGCCTGGTACTTTGCGACTGCGCTTGCAAAGCAGTATGACGCGGTACTGCCGTTTCTGGAGGAGAAGCGCCTGGAGCCCTGGACGCACAATAAAGCGATTCAAAAGGCGATCGAGAGCAGACGGATTACGCCGGAGCAGAAAGAATATCTTAGAGGACTGAAAGATCCGGTTCGCGCCGAAAAGCCGGCGCAATGAAAAATACAAAAATTTCAAAAAACAACAGGGAGGATGGAAGATTATGAAAAAGGCAGTGACAGTAGTGTTGGCGGCGATTCTGGCAATTGTTATGACAGGATGCGGAAAGGAGATTGATTTCGAGGCGTTGGGCGTATCCGAACAATATTATCAGTCGGCATTGACAATCATGGAGCAATACTATTCCGATGAATTTGCGCAGAGAGTTGCAGATATTTATGCCGATTATGGTCAGGGAACATTTGATGAAAAAGAGGCGGAAAAGGAAACGGGGGAAATTCGAAAAGAGATCGCGGAGAGTTATTTTGATTTATATGCGCAGAGTGAGGATAACGAGAAAGAGCAGAAACTTGTATTGTTTACTTATAATTTTTCTCTGTTGAATTTGTTGGAATGTGAGGTGCGGGCGACAGAAAAAGAAGAACAGGCAGACAGCGGTTATGAGCAGGAATTGAAAAAGTACCGTCAGGCATTTTTGGAATCTCCATCAGCCGATCTGTTTGAGGAGTTCAGGCTTTACATAGAAGAAAATGATGTTATGGAGTATAAAAAAACGGTAAGCATAATTACGGTTGAAGATGTTGCTATGCTGTTGAAAATTGATTTTGTGACAACGATGTTAAAATATACACAGTTAGCTTCTGATATAAAAAACGGTGATCTGCAGATAGCGTATGATACTTATTTGGAGTTTATGACATCGTTTAAGGCTATGAAAGTAACGCTGGAAAAATATCCGGAATTTAAAGAGGAATTTTTGAAAGAGGATTTATCAGAGATTACTACCATGGTTCAGCGCAGCGTGAGTAATTTTAAGTGGTTATTAGAGTCTATTGAAGAAAAAGATCGTGAAGATGTTTCATATTTTGTAGATGAGATAGGAAAAGATTTGGATGTGATGGATGGCTATTTGACGGAATTGGCTGATAATTTAGATAAATTCAGCGCAGAGGAAGATTGAAAGGCTCCCAAATCTGACATCATATTAAATTTGTGTAATTCGGATATTGAAAGCATGGGACAAATCATATATAATGTATCCGGAAAAATAAGTCATGCAAAACAGAAGCAGTAAAGAATGGAGGAACTATGAATACTACAATTTCGGATGCAATTCGTTATGTCGGTGTTGACGATAAAACCATCGATTTGTTTGAGAGCCAGTATATCGTACCGGACGGCGTATCCTACAACTCTTATTTGATATTGGACGAAAAAACAGCGCTGATGGATACCGTGGATGCAAGGGGCATGTCAGCGTGGGAGGAAAACGTTAAGGCAGAGCTTTCGGGCAGAAAACCCGATTATCTTGTAATTTCCCATTTAGAGCCGGACCACGCGGGAAGTATCGGCAGACTGTTAGAGCTCTACCCAAAAGTAACGCTGGTTGGAAATGCAAAAACATTTGCGATGCTGCCACAGTTTTTTGATTTTTCACTGGAAGGGCGCACCCTTACGGTAAAAGAGGGGGATACGCTTTCCCTTGGTACGCATACGCTTCAGTTTTTTATGGCGCCGATGGTTCACTGGCCGGAGGTTATGGTAACATATGAGAGCAGTGAAAAAGTATTGTTTTCCGCCGACGGATTTGGGAAATTCGGCGCGCTGGACTCGGAAGAGGACTGGGCATGCGAAGCGAGAAGATATTATTTTAATATCGTCGGCAAGTATGGCGCACCGGTACAGGCGCTTTTGAAAAAGGCGGCGGGCCTGTCCATCGAAACGATCTGTCCGCTGCACGGACCGGTTTTAAATGAAAATCTTTCCTATTATATAGGGCTTTACGATACATGGAGCAGTTATCGTCCGGAGGATGAGGGCGTGCTTGTCGCATATGCATCCATACACGGAAATACAAAAAAAGCGGCGGAAAAGCTGGCAGAGCTTTTGCGCGAAAAAGGTGTGGAAAAGGTTGTTGTCAGCGATCTCGCGCGGGAGGACATGGCTGAAGTCGTTGAAGACGCGTTTCGTTATGACCGGATGGTTTTGGCGGCCGCAAGCTACGACGGTGGGGTTTTCCCATGCATGCACGATTTTTTACATCATCTTCAGTCCAAAACATATCAGAACCGCACGGTCGGTATTCTGGAAAACGGTTCCTGGGGGCCGACCGCGGCGAAAGTGATGAAAGGCATGCTGGAGTCCATGAAAAATGTTACCATTCTGGAACCGACAGTGACGATCAAATCGACGTTAAAAGAAGAAAATATGCCGGATCTTGAGAAACTGGCAGATGCAGTAGCAAATGCCTGAATGAAATCTGAGAATCGCAGACATGAAATCAGAAAGAACCGCCGCACGAATGTTTTCGTGCGGCGGTTCTTTGCGTCAGTTTCTTGCAGTCACAATTTTTTACAGAATTCAATACATTTGATACAAAATTGTCAAATAAATTTTAATAAAAGTAATTGAAATTATTACCATACTTTGGTAATATTGGTGCAAACTCTATTGTTTTTTGTGGCAGCACCAGCGAAGAAATCTGCAGGCCGGTGCGGCTCATAAAAATTTAGCATTGCAGGCAGTCATATTTGATATGTCTGTTGCAGATGCGGAAAGGATACTTATGAAAAACAAATTTTCCAGATTTTTTGCAGGCATACTTGCTGCCGCAGTTGTTTTTACCTCCGGAACCCATCCGGTTTCGGCGCAGAACACTGTGCGTGAAGACTGGATGCAGGAAACAGACAATTCATTTTCATTGGAGGGGTATGATGCGTTTCCGGCCAGACAGTCTCCTGATTCCAATGCGGCGGATCAGGCAGACAATATGTCAAAAGCGGTAAAAGGAGCGGTGGAGATCTTTATTACTGCCGGAATACCGCTGCAGTCGTCATCGGCGTTTACTGTGACTTTAAAAGAGGAAGGGCAGGATCAGCCGGTGTCAGTACGAAATGTGGTGCTGAAAACGCAGGGCAGTGATGAAATGTCGGCGCCGAGAGTGCTGGCAAGTTTTCCGGATCTTGCGGACGGCGAGTATGTACTTACTGTGGTTGGAGACGGTTATCTGAATTATACGCAGAATATTTCCGTGCAGGGACTTCTGTATCGTGTGGAATTGAGTACGGGAAACATTTCCGGGACAGGAGGCGCACAGCGAGGGCTTCTGATGAAAGGCGATGTGAACGGAGACGGCGTTCTTGACGATGCTGATGCAGCTCTGATCGCCGATGCGATTGAGGCAAAACAGCAGTCAGGACCCTGTGACTTAAACGGAGACGGCAAAGTTGACTTGCTGGATTTAAATTATTTTACTGAGTTTCGGGATGGCATGAATCCGCAGGAGGCACAGCCGATCAAATATATTCCGTTTGAGGCGGCGACGATCAGTCAGGGAGAAGGCACTGTCATTGAGGAAGGAAGGATCGAATCGCTTTCCGGAACAGGCGACGGAGTCGTATTGAAGCCGGCTAACGGCGGCGATATCTCCGAGTCCAATCCGATTGAACTGGCTTTCGACTTTACGGCGTCAGGCAGGGCCGACATGGACGGCATTGTATTTACTACGCCGAAAGGCAGTGAAAATGCCGTATCCGAGGGTTATGTCACTGTAATATATGAAGAAAACGGCAGAGAAAAAGAGGAGAAAATCCGAATTGATTCGACGCAGCGTCAGGCCATGGACAGTTCGCTGAGAGCAGACGCGCCGTCCGGCGTAACAGTAGGTGAAAACGGAGAGATCTGCATCGATCTGGGCAGAATGGTTGCCGTAAAAAAGGTTACGCTTACGATCACCGCAACATCAAATAGAAAGAATCTTGCAGAGATCACAAAAGTGGAATTTTTAAATGATATGGAGAGCCGGATTCCGGAGCCTGTCATGAATATTCCGAAAAATCTGACGGCAGTTGCAAAAGACAAAGAATTTGTGTTGAGCTGGAGCAGAGAGAGCAATGTAACCGGATACGAAGTTTGTATTTCAAATGATGGCATTACTGATTATATCAGAACAACGGTTACTACATTAAATGTCAGTCAGTTTAACAAGGATAAGCTGAAAAATAATACGGAATATACAGTTTCTGTGCAGTCGCTAAACGGTGAGTGGCGCAGCGGATATTCGGATACCATTACGGTAACGCCGAAAGCGAGTAAAAAACCGGATGCTCCCGACAGAGTCAGAGTGACTGGCGGATATCGCAGTATTACGGTGAGCTGGAGTGAGACAGAGGACGCAGAAACTTATACGGTTTATTACAAAAAAGATGGCGCGCAGGAGTTTCAGAAGATATCTGATATAACCGAACTGTCTCACCAGATTGAGGGGCTTGCGGATTATACGAAGTATCTGGTATATGTAACTGCTTCTAACGAGATTGGAGAAGGTCCGGCTTCGCTGACCGCATCCGATATCACGCTTGACGGCATGACCCCGGCAAAACTTCCAGAGTATAAACTGATTAACACTTCCAATGGAGAGGGTGCGGTAAGCAGTCATATTGTTTCGGCTTCCGTTCCCGGAGCATCTATGGTTGACAGTCCTCTTGATTTGGAAAACGGAAGCGGACTTGGACTTTTTGACAATCAGTTTACGTCATTTCTGCAGAGAGAAGACTGGGATTACGGCGGTGCATATCCGGCAGCAGAAAAGGGCGTGATTGCAGAATTTGACGCGGTATATTCGATTGGCATGATCGCGTTTGCGGAGCCGGTTGATATTGGTTCTTACAGTTTTGCCAGTGTATTCTACTGGGATGAAAACGGTAACAGACAGGCGGCGAAGAATGTGTCGATCCAGCAGAAGACAAGCGACAGCCGTAAGTATTATCTGATTCGTTTCAGCGAACCTGTAAATGCATCCAAAATTCAGTTTGGCGTTGGAAGATATGGTTCTTCTCCGCGGCGCGTAACAATTTCTGAGGTTCGCTTTTACGAGTATGACAGTATAGAACAGGATATTATGAATCTGTATGCGGATAATCTGCATATTGTATTAAAAGATAATGTAACAGCTGAAGTGATTGCGCAATTACAGCAGCGGCTGGAGACGCCGGATCCGGTGAGCGGCGAGCTGCATCCGTTAAAAGAGGCGCTTCAAAAAGAGCTGGATATGGCGAAACAGCTTCTGGAAACACCTGGACTGAATGATATTGTTGCGGTAAATCCAAAGATCACCGCAAAGAAAGATGCCGGAATTTCAGTTGGAGGATTGAATGCCTGGCAGCCTCTGGGGGTTGCGGCAGCAGCCGGTGAGGAGATTGTAGTATATGTAGGTTATCCGGGAATGCCGGCAGGAAAAGCTACCGATCTGCAGCTTGTATTTACACAGTATCACGCTGAGTCCGGAGGATTTTTCAAAAGTACTGCATTAAAGGCCGGCAGAAATGAGATTACGGTTCCAAAGATCTCTTCGACAGAAGGAGAAAAGGGAGGAGCCCTCTATGTTTCGTATGGCGGAAGCAATGAGCAGGATGCGTATGCAGTCAGAGTGAGCGGTGGCACGAAATACCCTGTTTTAAATGTGTATGGCGTCACAGGGGAAGAGCGCACCGAAAAAATCAACGCATATGTGACAGAATTAAACGATTATGTTGCCGGTCTGCAGGAGAATCATGAACAGGCGCATAAGAACAGCCAAAACCTGAATGTAGTATATGATTACGATGCGAAAAACTGTATTGCTAATTCAACAGATATCGTAATGGATCAGATGATGTATTCCATTCCGGCCAGTCAGGTGCTTGCAGGGCTTGGTGCAGAAAATCGCGAGACAAAACTTGCAGATGCGATTACTGCAATGGAAAATATGCTGCTACTGTTTTATCAGCATAAGGGTTTGACAAATTCGTTTGCGGAGGGCACAAAAGCAGCTGTTACAGAAAAGAATCATTTGCCGAACCGTTACCAGAATATTCGTTATATGAGAATGTTTGCCGGCGCATTTATGTATGCCTCCGGAAACCATATCGGTATTGAGTGGAATGAAACAAAAGGAATGGTGGGAAGCGTTCCTGTCGTTTCGACGGAAAACGGACAGTATATCAGCGGCCGCTATTTTGGCTGGGGTATTGCGCATGAGATTGGCCATGTGCTGAATGAGGGCGCGTACGCGCACGCCGAAGTGACAAACAATTATTTTTCCGTACTGGCACAGGCCAAAGACAGCAATGACACTGTAAGATTCAAATATCCGAATGTATTTGAGAAAGTAACATCCGGTACAAAAGGATATGCGAATAATGTATTTACACAGCTTGGTATGTACTGGCAGCTCCATCTTGCATATGACAGAGACTATAACTATAAGACGTATGATACGTATCAGGAGATTACACAGAATCTGTTCTTCGCAAGAGTGGACAGTTATGCGAGAAATACGGCGGCAGCTCCTGCACCGGGAAATATTGGGCTGACACTGGCCTCTGACCGTGACCAGAATATCATGCGTCTGGCAAGTGCGGCGGCAGAGCGCAACTTACTCGAATTCTTCGAACGTTGGGGTATGACGCCGGATGAAGAGACAAAAGCATATGCGGGGCAGTTTGACAGAGAAGAGCGCGCTATTTATTATGTGGATGATGCGGCAAGAGTCTATGAGATAGAAAACGGTACACAAACGGATATTTCAGGCAAAAACGTGGTGTCTGCGCAGGTTTTGGCGAGCGGAAGTGAAGTGACACTCACTATGGATATTTCCGGAAATAAAGAAGCGCTTCAGGGTTACGAGATTGTTCGCGTTTATACTGAATTTGGAGAAGAGAGAAAGGAAGTTGCCGGATTTACGCAGGACGGTACATTCTCTGACCGTATAATTGCGAACAGGGCTGTCATTTATGAAGTGACGGCAATTGATAAATGTATGAACCGTTCTGCTGTCTTCCGCGCAGATGCAGTGAAAGCGGAGGGAGACGGACTGCAGGACAAATCTTTCTGGAATGTTGTTACTAATATGGTATCGGAGGATGACGTAACGGTAGACGCGACGGAAGATCTGCCGTGTGAAACGGGTAAAGTTGCAGCGTCCGACAGAATCATTGACGATGATAAAACAACCACATTTACCGGTAAAACAGAGGCAGAGGATCCCTGTATTGTACTGGAGTTAAATCAGTCCACAGAAGTATCGGCGCTTCGTTATGTGAACAGCGGCAGCGGTACGTCTGTATCGGATTATAAGATTGAGGTCAGCGCGGACGGAGAGACATATACCAGTGTCAAAGAAGGTAAATTTACACTCACGGACGGCAGCTCAATCGTATATTTTGAGAACGGCAAAGATCCCTGGATTTGCACATATGATGCAGCTTACGTAAAATTAACGGCAGTAGGGCAGGCAGGGACAGAGCTTTCTGTCAGCGAGCTGGATCTGTATGGCCCGTCAGGAGATAATGTGGAATTTCTGACTTCAGAGAATGGTGTAACAGGTATCGGCAGATTGAGCAGCGATTATGTATATGAGCAGAGTAGCGGTGAAAAAATACCGGCTGGATCAATTGTATTTACCGGCGCTTATAAAGGAAATCCGGCATACAACATGGTGGTACTGTATGACGAAAACGGAGAGGTTGTCGGTGGCGTAGACGCTAATCAAAATCTTGTAGCACAGCAGATTATTCTGGCGCCTGAAACAGAAAATGCACTGCTTGGAGAGACATCGGAAGGAAGATGGATATATTGGATTGAGCCGCAGCACAATATTGCGCTTCCGGCAAAAGTGCGGGCTGAATTGTATCGTGTGGACAATGCACTGACAAACGAGGGGCAGAGAATGGTCAGCGATACATTGTCTGCAGAACTTCCAACAGAGCTTCCGGCGATTAATCTGACTGAATCCAACTAAAATGCAAAGGTGTGTACGGGGGCAATCTACGGGGTCAGGTCAGGATCTGATTGTGATTGCGCCTCCCGGTGCACGCAGCAGGTTTGTATTCGCGTGGCATACGCATACCTGCGCCATAAATGGCATTTCACAGTAAAGTCACGCAGAAATGAGGGAAAACATGTTGAAAAAATTTGTACGGATTATGGTGCTTTTTTCAGTATGCTTATTTGCGGGTATATTGCCCGTTTATGCCGATTCCAGAGAGTCCGTAACGTTGAGTGCAAACGGTAACACGGCGAACGTCGTGCTGACACAGCCGCAGACAGAAGGCAATGATGAGATCTATTCTATGCAGATGGGGCTTAAGATAGAAACAAAACAGGGGGATGCGACACAAAATAAAGTGTCGTTCCAGTTTGACAGCGGTATCACAAGTTCTGTTCGGCTTTCCCGTTATCAGGCCGATACCGGTATACTGACACTTTACATCTCGGGAAAGCAGAACCTTTATCAGAATCCTTCGATTGTGCTTGGAAAAGTAGTATTGGAATCGTCGGCGAAAGACGGTGTATCAGCGTCTGTAAGTGTGGTGGAGGATGGTTTTAAGCGTGTGAATGGAGCTTTTCATATGCAGGAGGCGGCTGTAAATGTATCGCAGCCGGTTGATCTGTCTGTCGGTAACGGTGGCAGAGAACCGATTGTGGATATAAAACCGACGCCTGATGACAATACGGACAAAAAAGAACCGTCGGGCGGAACGGATAACAGAAAGAAACAGAGCATGAAGGTAAATACAAGTGCGCTTACCTTTACAATCGGCGATAAGGCTAAGACGTTAAAAGTGTCGAAAGCACAGGGAAAAGTAACATATAAGAGCAGCAATTCAAAAGTTGCAAAAGTGACGTCAAAGGGAAAAGTCACGCCAAAAGCAGTAGGAAAAGCAACGATCACTGTAAAAGCGGCGGGAAACAGCGCTTACAAAGAGAAGAGCGTAAAGGTTTCGGTCGTTGTAAAACCGGTACAGCCGGCACAGGTAAAGAATGTCAGTGTAAAATCTACCAGCAAAAAAGGTTCAGCGACTGTAACATGGAAAAAGGCAAAGGGAGCAAGCGGATATCAGGTTCGTTATTATTATGATAAAAGCATGAAAACGTATTCTACCGTTGACGTTAAGAACGGCAAGTCATTGTCTAAGACCTTGAAACAGCTTGATTCCGGGAAAAACGTATATATTAAGGTGAGGGCATATACAACAAAGAAAGGCGTTACAAGTTACGGGAAATGGAGTAAGAGAGTCAGAAGTATTTCAAAAATCCGTTAAGTAACGCAAATTGCGTTCGCAAAGAGCCTCCGAAAAAAACACAATTTGTTTTTTTCGGAGGCTCTTTGAAATTGATTTATAAAATGATTCGTGGACATGCGGATAAGTGGAACCGTTTTGGAGCGCTGCACTGCCTGAAAACAGCATTTTTGGAAAAAAATGAAAAAAAATAAATTTTTTTGAAAAAAGGTGTTGACATATTAGTTTTTAGATGGTAATATAAACAAGCTGACCGTGGGGAACACAAAACGGCAGCACAGAGAAGTAAAACAGGAACCTTGATAACTGAACAGTGAACAGACCCTGAAAGATTCCGTATCA
>CAMUHN010000026.1 GCA_947088675.1 uncultured Roseburia sp. | reverse complement strand
TTGACATAATTCCCGTTATTGTCCCAGATTTGAGTCAGCAGCCGTTCTCTTGTGATGGTTCTCCCCTTATTTTCCATTAAAAGCTGCAAAAGCTGGTATTCTGCCTGGCTGACAGTAATTTCTTCCTCGCCGCAAAATACTGCCGTTTTGTTTTTGTCCATCGAAATAGAACCGCAGGAAAGATACCGGCTCTGGACATTCCCCGCCCTGCGCAGCAGTGCGTGGATGCGGGAATACAGAACTTCCAGTTCAAAGGGTTTTGTCACATAATCATCTGCCCCATATTTAAAACCAGAAATAATATCACAAGTATCGTCTCGGACAGTCAGAAAAATAACTGGCAGTTCTTTCCATCTTGCGCGTATCCATCTGCAAAAACTGTTTCCCTCGCCGTCCGGCATATTCCAGTCAATCAGAACAATGCCTGGAATACGGTGTTCCAATGCCTTCTTTCCGCTTTCCAACGTTCCAAATATAGAAACGGCATACCCTTTTTGGCTCAGATATTCTTTTACAGCCATTGCAATATTTTCATCATCTTCAATATAATAGATTTCTATCATTTTCCCATCTCCCCCCAAAAATTTTTCCGACGCATATCCGCTGGCTTTTCTGTGTCCCGTGGAATAAGCCATACACGGGTAAGATGGATAACGCCCTCAATACGGCGTAAAAACGACAAGGTTTGCACCCTGCCGTTTCTCGTTGCTTATGTGTAAATAATTTCCTGCTCTGCAATCTCCATCGCACAAACCCTTCCAGACAGGTGTTGCGTTAGCAGCTTAATTTTTCAAAGCTTCTCCATTTTTCTGCTCTTAATACTTCATCCACAACTTTTTTGTATCTTCACTACCCTCACTTTGCGTACCATGTGTTAACATCTCTTTACTGACATCCGACCTTGCCGGAAAGCAGCGATATATTACCGAAAAATTCATCAGTGATGTGGAGTTCCTTTACCGAAAAAAAGATGCACTCTCCGTCGTCAGCAAACATTTTTACGATAAGCCGCAACCGATATCAGGTAAAAGAAAAAGAAAATCGCAAACACAATAAGCACGCTCACAATCCGTACGGAAAACAGACTGGTATGCATCATTTTTTCAAGCGCATGTACCGAGAAATACGAGGAAACCGTCATCACCGCAAACGGCAGAATGTACGCCATGCCAAGCTCCGCTGCGATCGACCTGCCAAGCGTTCCGCTGTCGATACCGATCTTTTTCATGACAAGCGCCCGCGGCCTCTCCTCAAAGGAATCGTTATACAGTTTCATAAACATGATACTCCCACTGGCCAGAATGAAGACCAGAAACAAAAAGATACACAGTGTATAAAACACTTTCACCCAGTCGGTATCGTTGCTCTTTGGATCAACTGCAACACGGGCCGTATAGTTTTCTTCCGTATTGCTGCTCAGAACATTTAATTCATCCCGCACTGCCTCAAACATATCGGCATCGCTGATTTTAAAATTACTGGTATAGAGGCTTTGCCCGAACGGCTGCATTGCTTCAAATTCTGCATCATTTACAATGTAATAGCCTGCCTGCTCCTGAAGATACCCAAGATAAGGTTCGCTTGTTTCCTGTATCTGCCTGTATTCTTTTCCGTTGATCGTCACCGTAATGTCCGAACGGTCTGTGAGCAGAGATAACAGGTACAGATGACCGGCTTCAATCACCTCGTCCATCCCAGGCTCCTTAAGTTCAAAGGAAAGCCCGACCTGTTCTGCCAGCCGCATTACCCCGGAATACGGAACAACCGCATAAGACCCGGCAAAAGATCTGTTACTTACATTTACATTGTCCAGAAAAAGAACCGGTATATCAGAACGGTATGAGATTTCGCTGTATTTTTCAATCAGCGGCTGTGCCTGATTCCCAATATCCGGCTGGTCGCTTAAGAACTGAAACGTATACGTATTCTCAAACTGCACCATATTGTCATGGCGTATCTTCATCGCAAAACCGGTCGCAAGCGCCGTAACAGAACAAAGAGTCAGCACACATACAATCGCATAGGTGCGGTAATTTTTCTTCATACGAAAAATCATACTGTTGACCCAGAGATTGCGCTGTCCACGGTAAAGAATTTTCTTATTCCTCGCGACAGACTGGAACACATACGGAATCAGGCCTCCAAACAGCAAATAGACGCCTGCCGTCACAAGCACAACGGCAGCCATAACATTCCCCATTACCTCCTGCCCGCCTTCTTTCACAGCCAGATAGTACCCGCCGCCAAGAATGCAGGCGCCAAGCGCTGCCTTAAGCAGTAAAACCGGCGTACTCTGCCTGACATACTCATTCTGCCTTGAAGCGGAAATCATGGAAAGAACGCTGCTCTTTACAATATTGCAATACCCTTTTATCACAAAAATCAGGTACATCGCCAGATAAACCACCGCCGTAATGAATACCGGTTCTATCCTCACCTGAAAGCGAATCTCCACCGCGATGTCCGAGACAGCAAGCAATATCATCTGAAACAAAGCCGCTGTAGCAATGCCGGAAAAAATCCCGAGAACAAAGGCGGTAATTCCGATCAGCGATGTCTCGATCATATACATCTTACCGATTTTCTGATTCGTCAGTCCCATAAACACATAGATGCCGATCTCTTTCTTCCGTTTCGTCAAAAAAACGTTGGTGGAATACCACAGAAAAAAGAACATAAAACAACCAAGTACAAAAGAAATCACTCTGACAATGATATCAATGTAGTCTTTGTTCTGCGTGCCAAGCACCTCAAACGAATCCGAATAAATAATATTCTGAAAATTAAAAAAAATCAGAATCGTAAACGACAGCGACAGCACCAGGGACAGGTAATTTTTCAGATTGTTCTTAAAATTTAAAAACGCAAGCTGCATCAGTCGCATGAGAAATCACCTCCCATAGAAATCTGCGCATCCATAATGCGGTCAAAAAATTCTTTGCGCCCGCTTCCCCTGCTCAACCGGCACTTCATCATCCCGTCGCTTAAAATGTAAACGTCCTTTGCATAAGACGCGCAGTACGGATCGTGCGTCACCATAAAAATCGCGGCGCGTCCGCTGTCATTTACTTCTTTTAAACATCTCATCAGTTCTTTGCCCGACCTGGAATCAAGCGCCCCGGTCGGTTCATCGGCAAAAATAATCTGCGGGTCCGTGATAAGCGCGCGGCATGCCGCACCGCGCTGCTTCTGCCCGCCGGACAGCTGATAGGGATATTTTTTCAGATGGTCGGAAAGTCCGAACAATCCGGCAAGTTCTTCCGTTTTCTGCATACACACACGGCTGGCAACACCGTTTAAGGAAAGCGGAAGAGCAATATTATCCTGCAGCGTCATTGTATCCAGCAGATTGTAATCCTGAAAGATCAGGCCGATCTTATCTCTCCGTAATTTTGAGAGATCCTGATTGGAAATCTTTGTAATATCATGCCCGTCCAGCATCACGGATCCATGCGTCGGTTTGTCAATCGTAGACAAAATATTTAAGAGCGTTGTTTTTCCGGAACCGGACGGCCCCATCACCGCGATAAAATCATTACAGCAGATCGTAAGGTCAATCCCCTTTAATACCGTTGCCGTAAAATCCCTGGTCCCATAATTTTTAATCAGATTTTTTACTTCAGCTACTTTGTTTTCGTTCATAGTTACCTCCATGCCTTTCTTTTTCTGATATTGTACGGCAGGAAGCAGAAAAAATCCTTACATTGCGCTTACAAAACATCGCGAAATCTTACAATTATTGTAATGTAACCGCGGATGATACCGAAAACAAAATACAAAATCTGGTAAACGCGCCATATTCGCTTTCAACCGAAATCTGATGTCCCAATCTTGAAATAATCTTTGACACAAGATACAAACCCATGCCGGTTGATTTGTAGGAGCCGTTGTGATAATTGCTGCCGACATACCCTTTTTCAAAAATGCGGCTTAAATCCTCTCTCCTGATCCCGTCTCCGTTATCCTCGATCCACAGTTCTGTCTGACCATCCCGCTGCACCGGCCAAATCGAAAGGATCGGATCACGGCCTGCATATTTGACGGCATTGCTGATAAGCTGATCTATAATATAGACCAGCCACGAAAAATCAGAATAGACATACAGAGTCATTTGTTCCAGATGAAGCGAAAAATTCTTCTGAATCAGAAAAAAACGGTAATTACGGATCGACGCCTGCACGCATTCCTGCAGCGATACGCGTCTGATTTTGACATCCAGCAGCGAACTGGTCAGTTTCGCGCCAAGCAGAACGGAATTTAACTGACGGTTCATTTTTTCCAGCTGCTCCCGCATAGCGTCTCTTACCTCGCCATTCTCAATTTTCTCCACAATCAAAAGTCCTGCGGCAAGCGGTATTTTAAACTCATGGCACCATTTTGCCACAAAATCAGACAATTCGCAATTTTCTTCAAAAGCCGCCGAGAGTTTTTCATTTAATACCTGAACGTCATGTTCAGCAATGTCTTTGTTTTCAAAATCTCTTTCAAGCGTCTGGCAGAGAACCATGCCCCGTTCTTTCAGCAGATTCACTTCTTTTTGCATCCGCCGAAAAGAAAGATAATCCCATACGCCTGCAGTAAAAAGCAGCATGATCAGGAGTCCGTCCAGATAAAGAAGCCAGAAAAGATGCGATGTGCGCATCAGAAAGATAAAATAGAGATTAAACGAAAAAAACAGTATCAAATACAGAAAAAAATATTTCCACCGTCTTTTCAGATATTTCATTTGATAAAATAGCCCTGCCCTTTCTTCGTATTCACAACCTCATCCCCGCAGGCAGCTTTCAGTTTGCTCCTCATGCGGCTGATCACCGTTGTTAACGTACCGTCCGAGACATACTCGTTCGTATTCCACAGATCCATCATAAGCGTATCGCGAAACACAACATCCGGTCGGTTTTCCAGCAGCTTCGCAAAGATTTTCCGCTCTGACCTGGTCAGTTCGACTTCCTTTCCGCCGCAAAACAGGATCTGGGAGACGACGTCAAAAGAAAGTCCGTGCTCCAGACAGATCTGTTCTTTTATTTTATATTGATAAGTTCTTCTTAAAATGGCGTCAATTTTTGCCTTTAACATTTCCAGATGAAACGGTTTGCCGACATAATCATCGGCCCCCTGTGCAATTCCCATAATCTGATCGCGGTCATCGTCCCTGCTGCTGATAAAAATAACCGGAACTTTTGAGACCTCCCGTATACGGCCGCACCAGTAAAATCCGTCGTAATACGGCAGATTCACATCCAACAGGATCAACTGCGGCGATTCTTTTAAATATAAATCCAAAATATCGGTAAAATCAGAAGCCGTCACCGTCTCATAGCCCCATTTTACAAGAAACGCCGCAATTTCTTTTGCAAGTGTCACATCATCTTCCACAATCATGATCTTCATCGTTTATTTCCCATACTGCTGCTTTAAAAGTTCAAAAAACTCTTCCTGCGGCATCGGCTTCGCATAATAGTAACCCTGTACCTGATCACAGCCGATGCTCTGTAACAGTTCCACCTGTTCCTTTGTCTCAACGCCCTCCGCCAAAAGGCCAAGCTCCAGCTTGTTCGCCATGGAGACCACCTGTTCCAAAATCAGCCTGCCCTTACCGGAAACCATCATATTTTCCATGAATTTTTTATCCAGTTTAATGACGTCAAACGGAGTTTCCAATAAAATATTAAGCGATGAATAGCCGCTCCCGAAATCGTCCATCAAAAGCGTAAATCCTTCTTCTTTTAATTGAAGCGCCTTGAAACTGATCTGCTGGTCATCCGCCGTCTCTGTAATCTCAAGTTCCAACATCCCTTTTGGAATGCCGTTTCTTTTCAGCATGTCCGAAAGAACGTGAATACATTCATTGTCACGCAGATGAACGCGCGAAACATTGACAGAAACAGGACAGAAAGCGATACCGGCTTCTTTGCATCTTCGAATAAAGCGGCAGGCCTCCTCCCAGATATAATAGTCGACCTTTTGAATAAATCCATTCTCCTCAATAACCGGAATAAACTGATCCGGATAAATCATGCCCCGCTGCGGGTGACGCCATCTGACAAGCGCTTCCGCGCCGATAATCTCGTTCTTTGCAATGCTGTATTTCGGCTGGAGATACATCATAAACTGGCGCTCTGTAATCGCAGCCTGCATGTTTTCCTCAATAAATTTGCGGTTATACAGAGATTCTTTAAACTGTTCCTTATAAAAAAGAATATTGGACACGACATTATTTTTGGCAGCCTTTCTTGCCATTGCCGCCCGATCTTCCATCTGCCGCAGCTCCATCTGCCGGTCCTCCACTGTATAGACGCCGTAAGACATCTGGAGCTTTACATTCTTGTAGCTCGCAATCCTTGCGTCCAGCCTCTGTATAAATGCTACCAGCTCACCCTCATATTCAAATTCTGTGACAACCATAAATACATCACTGCGCAAATTAATATAATACTGACCCTCTACACAGCATTCTTTAATCTGCTTTTTCACAAAATCCAGTATTTCGTCTCCGAATTTTTCACCGTAAAGATCATTGACAATCTTAAACTTGCGTATATCAAACTGGATAAACCCGATTTCTTTTTCCGACGACAGCAACAGGTTATTGACATTTCTGCGAAAACGTTTTAATTTTCCAATGCTCTTTAAAATACTCTGCATCTCGTCATTTTCGGGAATATCCTCCGGGTCGATACTGCTCTCCGCCATATCCTTTAAAATATCGGACAGCATATCCTCCAGTATTTCAATGCAGGAATTGACTGCTCTCGGACACCTCTTTAAAATCAGCCCTTCTTTGCGAATCAGGGCCATATCCGCCGGAACGGAAATATCTTTCCCCAGAATATCGCGGCAGTTTATGTCCCCTCCCATCTGTTCCGTAAATCTGCGGATAAATTCCTCCGTCTTTTTGTTGCCGTACACTTCCTGTTCTCTGTCCTGCGCATCATAAAACCCGATCGCCATGCCAAGTACCAGCAAAGACGCTGTGATACAACCGCAGATTCCGCCCTGACGCATTCCGGCGCCAAAGCAGGTGCTGATTTTAAATACTGTCTTTAAATCCAAATCAAAATCATCCGCAAACGCGCCAAATACTGCCTGCGAACAATGATACTGCTGGTGCAGAAGCTGGTCTGCCTTTTCTTTATGCGTCATAAATCCCCCATACAATTGCTAAAGCGATGCATCCACGTTTGCGCCTTCTGCCGGAACAGGTATTTCAGGCGGGGAAACCGGCATTCCGACTCCGCCAAGTTCCAGCGTAACCCCGGTAACAGTCTCCGTACTATTCCCGCCAAAACTCGCATTTGCGTTTTGTGCTTCTTCCTTTTCTCTTGCCAGCTGCTGAAACTTTGCTTTCAGATACTCCATATCCGCTTTGATAATATCGCGCATTTCAGCGGCCCTGTGCCGTTTTCTTAAATTTTCGCGTTCCTGTGGGGACAAATCGCCTGTATCCGCTATAATTTCTCCGGACAGTTCTTCCATCCAGCCGTCCCTGTCAATCTCTTTCAACAGCTCGCGCATCTGATTCTGAAGTTCACTCATGCATTCTTTGATCTTTTGTTCCATTTCTTCCCCGCCCATTTCGGGATCAGCCAGCAGGTTTTCTACCTCACTCTCCTGCTCTGTCTCTTCCTCATTCGGAATATCTACGCCTTTTTTATCGGATTCCTCCTCCTCTTTCAGGTGATTCACCCGTTTTTTTGCAATCCGGACCATTTTGGCTGCATGGGTAATTGCATTTTCAAGCTCTCTGTCGTCATACTTGTCTGTGTGCAGTTTGCGTCGGAGATTGGCTAATTTCCCTCTCGCCTTAATCACAGCCTGACTTGCGCTGCCCGACGTTTTTGCACGCAGGATCATCGATGAAACTGATTTAAAATTATAATTCAACCGCTGCTTCGTCTCGCCGCTCTTTTTCTTTTTCGATGTTGAGACACTTAGTGTACCGGCAACCGTACCATTGCGGTTCATCACGGTATATGTTCTGACGCCGGTTCCCGTACCGCCAGGAAGCATACCCATAAGCCATCATCTCCCTTTCCAATCATCTTATACAAATTATATCGGTAACACAACTGTGATTTTTAACACTTTCAGATTACTGTTCTCTGTGGAATCGGACGCCGTTTGGGACGAACTGCCGCAGTAACAGGCAAACTCCTGCAAATGGTTCCGATCTACACGCCATAAATTGGTTGCAGTTTAAAATTAACTGTGATACACTTGTTTACTAACGGTAACAGAAAGGAATTATGAGAATGGCAAAACAATATTGGAAACCCGGCAATATGCTCTATCCGCTGCCTGTGGTTTTAGTCAGCTGCCAGGATACCGGCGAAAAACAGACCCGCCAGGATAACCCGGTGCATGCAGGCAGACCAAACATTATAACAGTTGCATGGGCAGGCACTGTCTGCACGAATCCGCCCATGGTATCCATATCGGTGCGACGGGAGCGCTACTCCTATCCTATCATAGAAAAAACGGGTGAATTTGTGATTAATCTGACAACGGAATCCCTCGCGCGCGCCGCAGATTTCTGCGGCGTGCGCTCCGGACGTGATACAGATAAGTTTAAAGAAATGAATCTGACACCGCTCGCCTCCCGGCAGATCAAAGCGCCCGGCATTGCGGAAAGCCCGGTAAACATTGAATGTAAAACAGCAAAAATCTTACCTCTTGGCAGCCATTCCATGTTTCTTGCAAACGTAGCCGGCGTTACAGTCGAAGATTCCTATCTTGATCATAACGGAAAATTTGATCTGAATGCCGCCGGCCTTGTGACTTATTCGCACGGAGAATACTTTCTGCTCGGGAAAAAACTGGGCACATTCGGTTTCAGCGTTGCCAAAAAATAACTGCTCAGCGTACCAGTTCATACCGGCGCGAGCCAAGCCCAATCTCTTCCGCCGCTTCTATCGTATGGATTCCGTGTCTTGATTCCACTCGTTCCAGGAAATGCGCCTGTCCCGGGTCCTCCTTTGCGGCGTAGATCAGATCCATACATGCCTGGTCAAGCGCAACCGGATCAAGCGACGCAAGGATTCCGATATCTTTCATACAGGGATCTTCCGCAACGGCGCAGCAGTCACAGTCAACCGAAAGATTTTTCATCACATTGATATACGCAATCCTGCCTTTAAAATGATGCGCCACAGTAAGCGCTGCGTCAGCCATTGCTTCAAGGAAAGCATCCTGCTCCGCCGTATGGTTCCAGACAATATTCTGATCATCCGTATATCCCGCCGAATGAATCAGGCACTTTCCTGCACTTGACGCACAGCCGATAGAAAGCTGCTTGATCGCGCCGCCGTATCCGCCCATCGGATGCCCTTTGAAATGGGACAATACCAGCATAGAGTCGTAATTTGAAATGTTTTTGCCGACCAGATTACGCGTTAACACTTTTCCGTTTTGTATCGGGAGTTCCAGATCCGGCCCCTCCGCGTCAAGCAGATCTACGGTAAAATAAGCTTCCCAGCCGTGATCTTTCAACAGTTTTTTGTGCTTTTGCGTCGTGTTTCGCGCTCCGTCATATGCAGTATTACATTCGACAACCGTACCGTCCAAAAGCTCAATAATCGGTTTCCAGAAATCCGGTTTCAGGAAATTCTGGTTTCCCGCCTCCCCGGAATGAAGTTTGACTGCCGTCTTTGCCGGCAGCGTAACCCCCAGACACTGATACAGCTCAACTACCTTTTCAGGTGTGATCTCACTTGAAAAAAATACTTTTTCTGCCATAAGCCCTCCGTTTCTGTACTGCATGTTTCTGCCGGATTTTCACCGGTTTCTTCCGCCAGATTAACCTCCATGCCGCGGCTTTGCCAAGACTTGAAATCCGCGCGGAGAATAAAACGCCATTCATGGCGTGTTGATTCTCCGGCATGAACTCTGTTCGCGTATGAGATTAAGAAGTTCTTAGCCTGCAAACCTGTTTCGCGATTTACCCTCTGGCAATGAGCAAAAGGCCGTAAACGTGATTTAGAACTTCTTCTCACACTCCTGTCCTGTTATTGTAACGTTTTTCCCCGGACATGTCAAAAACTTATTCGAAATTTTTTCTGACAGGTTCTTATCTGTTCGTATAAAAAAGAGGGGCAAAAAGCAACTGCTTTTCGCCCCTCTTTTTATACTGTAAAACAGGTTATTTCACTTCCCGCTTCCTATAGTAACGGACTCTCTGCCCGTGCCTTTAACCGTGCAAATCTGCGGTCAATTTCACTTTGAATACTCTCTGTTACCTCTTTATATTCCTCTTTGACAAGATGTTTTGTCCTTCCCATCATGCCAAACCATTCTGTCACCGGAATCTTCTTGCCGGCTTTCTCCGGATCGTAGGAGAGCGTTGTGATTCCGTTTTCAATTTCATAGAGCGGAAAATAGCAGCAGTCTACTGCCCCGCCGATTACGCTGCGCTCCAGATTCGGCTTATCGTTCCAGTTCAGCGGGCAGGCGGACAGCGCTTTTACATAGACCGTGCCAAACTCTTTCGCATAGGCTCCTGCTTTCGCCGCTTTCTTAATAAAGTCGGTCGGATTTGACTCCGAGACAGTCGCAATATACGGAATATGCGTCGCGGACATAATCTCCGGCGTATCCTTGTGGAAAAATGTCTTGCCATACTGCGCCTTTCCGACATGCGAAGTGGAACTTTTGGCCCCTTTTGGCGTTGAATAGGACAGCTGGTATCCGGTATTCATATAGCCGCCGTTGTCGTATTCGAAAATAATCATACGGTGTCCACGCAATGCCGTACCGATCGCAGACCCCATACCGATGTCCATTCCGCCGTCACCGCTTACCATAATAAACGTAATTTCACCCTGCGGATACTCGCCGCGCTTCTGCCGCTGATGAAATACTTCCACAAGTCCGCTTAATGTCGCAGGCCCGTTCTGGAACAGGTTGTGGACATAGGGCACACGAAACGCCGTTTTCGGATATCCGGTTGAGACAACCATCCCACAGCCGGTGTGGAACAGAAACACAACATTCCCTTCAATCCCTTTTAACAGAAGATTTAAATTGACAAAAATGCCGCAGCCGGGACACGCCCCATGACCCGGCGCAATACGTTTCGGCATTGCTGTTAACTCGCGCAGATTTCCCCCTGTGACATTCATTTTTTTTGTCTTTTCATCAAAAATACAGGTGGTTAACCCCAGTGTAGTATCTTCTTTCGTGAGCGGTTTAAAATACTGCGGCTGTTTCTTCCCGTCAACGCCCTCGGTAACGCCGTAATAGTCAAACTCTTTCGCATTCTCCGAAAGGCCCTCTTTTAACATGGAAACGGCGTCTTCCACAAAAAAATCTCTTCCGCCAAGCCCGTAAATTCGCGTCAGTACTTTTTTTCTCCTGCATTGTTCCTGATTGCAGCTTTGCAGCGCCGCTTTCAGCTCAAGCGACATATTTCCGCCGCCGGCGCCATAGCTGTCCTGCCGGTCAGCGGCAATGATCACCTGCGCGTTTTTACACAGTCCGCGCAGTTCTTCGGCCGGAAACGGACGAAGCACATAGAGCGTAATAACGCCGGCCTTAATCCCCTCTTTGCGCAAAAGATCGACTGCTTCCATTGCCGTGTGATAGGAGGAGCCAAGTATAAACAGAAGAATTTCAGCGTCTTCATGGCAATAACCGCTGCACAAATGCAGCAAACGGCCGGAAATTGACTCATATTCTTCAAAAAGCCCGGGCAGTTTTTTTCTTGCTTCTTCCATAGCCAGGTGCATCTGATAGCGGTTATTGATCACATCGGGCTCGTTCATGTAGGAGCCGACCGAAATCGGATGCGCCAGATCAAGAACGCTGTAAAAACAGTTTTCCCCGGTTGCAGAATCCTTTGCAAGAGAAGAGATATTCTGATTATCGGAAGCCATCTTCGGCCCGATATACTTTTGTACATCCGCATCATTTGCGAAAACAAGGCAGCGGCGTTTCTGGTGGCTTGTGAAAAAACCGTCGAACGCGATCGCAACCGGAAGGTTTACCGCCTCCGCAAGTTTCAGACCAAGAAGGTTCATATCATAGACCATCTGCGGCTCGTCCGCAAATAAAATAATCCACCCTGTATTTAAAAGGTACATAATGTCGCTGTGATCGCCTTTAATGCAAAGCGGACCCGATATCGTGCGGCAGGCCACGTTCATCACCATCGGCATACGCGTGCCCGACTGCACCGGAAACTGTTCTAATGCATACATAAGTCCGTTCGCACTAGTCGCATTAAACACCCTGCCTCCTCCGGCGGATGCCCCATAACAAATGCCGGCTGCACTGTGCTCGCCCTCGGCCGCAATCAGTTTAATGTCATGTTCTCCTTTTGCGCCCATCAGATCGAGGTTTTCTGCAATCTGCGTAGACGGCGTGATCGGGTAATAGCCCATCACATGATAATTAATCTGCTTTGCCGCATAAGCAGCAAGTTCGTTTCCGCTGTCATAAAACATTTTCTGTTCTAACATTATTCTTGTACCTCCATACTGCCAGTGTCAGGACGCGCGACTGTTGACGGAGAATCGCTTGTCACCCATGAATTTGCTCCGGTTTCCTGATAGGAGATCGCATCCGGCAGCAGATCCTGATTCGGCATAAAATGCGGTTTTTTCGGATAATCGCGCTCCAGTGCGGATACGAGCGCACCGGTAGGACATACCGCTACGCAGCGCAGACAGCCCTTACAGTGGTAATAATCCAGCCCGTTGTTGACCATGCCCTCTTTCCCTTTATAGACTCCTTTTCCAAACTGAAATACCAGATCGGGACAGGTGGAATCGCAGAGACCGCAGTTAATACATTTCTCCGGGAGAAACAGTGGAATATAACCCTCGCGCGACGCGGACAGGTCGTTTGACACGGTGCTTCCGGGACGCGTGTTGATCCCGCCAATCGGCGCATTTTTGTATCCCCAGATAAAGGTTTCGTTTTTTCCGGACGGCATTGGCGCAAAATCATGTTCTGCCGTCGCTTTGACAACAGAATCATATCCGTTTTTCATTCCGTTTAAATTTGCTTCCAGCAGGGCCGGATATTTTTTCCCAAGCGTCTCGCGGCAGATCTTCTGTACTGCCTCAAGCGGAATAAATCCGGATGCCTTTGCAATCGCGCCCAGCATAACCATATTAACGCGGGATTTGCATTCCATTGCAACAGACAGCGCATCAAGACAATAAAGTTCGCCGAGTGAAATCGCGTATTTCTCCGCAGCCTCATCCGCCGCAAGCGGCGTATTCAGGATAATCTTCGTATCTGCTGATACCCCGTCTAAGACAGGATATGTTCCGATCAGCCCTGCATGGAAAATCCCCAGGATATGGGGATGTGTGACCGGACTGTTGATCCGCAACGGTTTTTCTTTCGCACACCAGCGCACATATGCTTTGACAGGTGAACCGCGCTTTTCTGAGCCATAGCTTGAGAAGCTAAGCGAATTGAAATCCAGTTCGTTTGCGCCAAGTTCTCCTAACATTTTTCCGGAGAGGTTCGCGCCAAGACCGCCGATGCTTTCCAGACGTATTTCAAAATATCCGTTTTCGTTTGTAACGGGAAGTGTATATTGTTCCATAGTTACCTCCATTCCGTTTTTAAAAGTATTGCCGGTTTCTCCCAAAAAAATGTATGGAGCAAAAAAAATACACCGGCAGCGGAATATATTTCGCTGCCGCTACAGAAGAGATACCGTTTTTAAACGAAATTCGATTTGATGAAATTTTTCATTTGATTTTTTCGGAAAATATATTATAATAGGAAAACATGCAATTTTACAACAAATAACACAGACGAAAAGGAGGAAAATCATGCAGAATAAGACAACTGAACTTTTTGAAAACGCGCCTGTCCCAAAGGCGGTCATCAGCAATATCATACCTTCCATCATCAGTATGATCATGGTGCTTTTGTATAACCTGGCGGATACGTTCTTTATCGGACAGACGAAAAATGCTTATATGGTGGCCGCTGTTTCCATTGCGACTCCTGTTTTTTTAATCTTCATGGCAGTCGGCATGTTATTCGGGATCGGCGGAACCTCGCTCATTTCGCGTATGCTCGGAGAAGGCAAGGGGGAGAAAGCAAAAAATACATCCTCGTTCTGTTTCTGGACGGGCCTTGTCATAGGAATTATTGCAATGGCGCTGATCTGGATTTTTGTGGAACCGGTAGCGCGCCTTGTCGGCGCAAGCGACGATACGATGGAATACACCTGCCAATATCTGAATATTGTCGCAGTCGGCATTCCGTTTCTCATTGTCAGCAACGCATTCAGCAATATCATACGTGCCGAGGGAAAAGCGAAAACGGCTATGTCGGGCATGATCATTGGCAATATGATGAACATTGTGCTGGATCCGATTATGATCCTGCTGCTGCACTGGAATGTCGCGGGCGCTGCTGTTGCGACAGTAATCGGAAATATCGCATCGGCAGCGTTTTATCTGCGCCATCTTCTCTCAAAGGGAACGATTCTTTCGATCCGGCCCGGTGATTATCAGGCCAAAAACAAGATTGCTTCGGGTGTCTGTGCGATCGGCATCCCGGCATCGCTCAACAGTATCTTAATGAGCGTGTCAAATATCCTGATCAACAATGTTATGACGCGTTACGGCGATATGGCAGTCGCCGGGCTTGGCGTTGCGATGAAAGTGAATATGATTGTCGTAATGCTCTTAATCGGCCTCGGAAGCGGTATTCAGCCGCTGCTTGGTTTCTGTTACGGCGCAGGCAACAAAAAGCGGTATCTGGCCGTTCTGAAATTTTCACTTGCGCTTGCATTTGGCTTAAGTCTGATTATGACCGTTGTCTGCTATGTATTTGCCGGGCCGCTTGTGACCGCGTTTTTGGATAATGCGGACGCGTTCGGATTCGGAATGTCCTTTTCCAGAACCTATATCCTGTCCGGACCGATTATTGGCATTTTATTTGTCTTTATCAACGCAATCCAGTCAACCGGTGCGGCGATTCCGTCGCTGATCCTTTCGGTGAGCAGGCAGGGGCTTTTGTATATCCCGATCCTGGCAGTCTTTTCCCGTGTTTTTGACTCTGCACGCATGATCGCCATGGCACAGCCGGTGACGGATTACCTTGCCGCAGCGCTCTCGGCAGTACTGTTTTTTCTTACATTTAAGAAATACTTTAAAAAAATGGAACGGCCGGCGGAACAGTAACGGCCGGACAACAGCAAATCTTCTTTGCGCCGCACAAAAAACAGCGCGCGGACGGTCATTTTTCTTGTAAAACCGCCCGGAACGTGTTAGGATTAGAATTAAGGAAAATTACGAAGATATGGGAGGTATTGTGATGGATTTTTCACAGGAATACAAAGACAAACTCGTATCTGCCGACGAGGCGGTCAAACTGATCAAGTCCGGAGACTGGGTCGATTTCGGCTGGTGCACCAATACGGTAGATGCACTTGACAAAGCGCTTGCAAAGCGGACAGACGAGCTTACCGACGTAAAGCTGCGCGGCGGAATCATCTTAAAACCGCTTACCGTGTTTGAGCGGGAAGATGCAGGGGAACATTTTACCTGGAATTCCTGGCATATGGGCGGCATTGAAAGAAAACTGGTTGCACGGGGCTGCGCCTACTATGCGCCGATCCGTTACTCGGAGCTGCCGCGTTATTACCGTGAAATCGACTGCCCGGACGATGTCGCAATGTTCCAGGCAGCACCGATGGACGCGCACGGATACTTTAATTTCGGACCGAGTGCATCGCACCTTGGAGCCATGTGCGAGCGGGCAAAACATATCATCGTCGAAGTAAATGAGAACATGCCGCGCTGCCTTGGCGGCACCGAAAACGGGATACATATTTCAAAGGTAACGCACATCGTTGAGGGAGAAAATCCCCCGATTGGAGAGCTTGGCGCAGGCGGCCCCGCTTCTGACGTAGACAAGGCGGTCGCGAAACTAATTGTAGAAGAGATTCCAAACGGCGCATGTCTGCAGCTTGGAATCGGCGGTATGCCGAATGCGGTCGGCTCGCTGATTGCAGAGTCCGATTTAAAAGACCTCGGCGTACACACCGAAATGTATGTGGACGCATTTGTCGATATTGCAAAAGCCGGCAAGATCAACGGTTCCAAAAAGAATATCGACCGTTTCCGCCAGACCTATGCGTTCGGTGCAGGGACGAAAAAAATGTACGACTATCTGGACGATAACCCGGAACTTTTAAGCGCTCCGGTTGATTACACCAACGATATCCGCTCCATCTCCGCGCTGGATCATTTTATCTCGATCAATAACGCCGTGGATATTGATCTGTTTGGCCAGGTCAATGCCGAGTCAGCCGGGACAAAGCATATCAGCGGCGCGGGCGGACAGCTTGACTTTGTGCTCGGCGCATACCTCTCAAACGGCGGAAAAAGCTTTATTTGCTGCTCCTCAACCTTTCAGACAAAGGACGGCGAATTAAAATCGCGTATCCTGCCGACATTAAACCCCGGCTCGATTGTCACTGATACGCGTGCGAACATCCACTATCTTGTCACAGAATACGGAAAGGTAAATTTAAAAGGACTTTCCACCTGGCAGAAAGCAGAAGCGATCATCTCCGTCGCACATCCGGATTTCCGCGATGATTTAATTAAAGAAGCGGAAAAAATGCATATCTGGAAAAAGAGCAACAAATAAAGAAATTTATTGCCCCGCCCATTGGCGGGGCAGTTTAAACCGTAATCTTTCACAAAATTTTCATATCTTATTCATGCATTATTCATAAATTGTCTATATCTTCTTAAAAATCGAAATGAACAGAATGATTTTTTATTCATCTTTCCGATTGATTTTGCCGCAAATTCACGCTATAGTTTCATAAGATATTATCTGGGAATAAGAATTTTATGAAACGGAGGAATCGACGTGGAGCACCAGATCAAACGGAACAGAATTGTCGCTGTATTCAATAAATATTCACTTGTATTTCACTTTCTGCTGGCGTGTCTGCTCATTTTTGTGATTGAGCTGATATCAAGACACAATTTCATCAGCGCCGTGACTTTTATCCGGCGCCATACGTTTGCATACCTTTACAATGCACTGATTATTTTTGCTTCGCTGTCTCTGGTATACCTGTCGCGTTACCGTGCACAGCTGCGTATTTTAATCAGCGGCGCATGGATCTTTCTGGGAACAATCAACGGGCTGATCCTCTCCAACCGTGTCACGCCGTTTAGCTATACAGATTTAAAATGCCTTTCCGACCTGTTTGCCATGCAGAATACCAATTATTTTACGGCGCAGGAGGCTGCGGTGATTGTAACGGTGGTAGCGTTGTTTGTTGCTTTTATCATTTTCTTTTTTGTCAAAGGCCCGAGATACCGCGGACAACGTCACAGCCTTATAACCTCGGTGTCAATCGCGGCGCTGTGCTTTATCGGCATACCGGTGACGACGCAGGCCGCCCAGTATACCAATATCCTTGCTTCTTATTTTTCCAATATTGCCGAAGGATATTCCGATTACGGTTTTGTGTACGGCTTTTCCACAAGCGTTGTCGGGCGTGGAATGAGCAAACCGGACAATTATTCCGAGGAGACAGTAACCGGGATTCTGTCCGAAGTGAACGCATTACGCCAGGAGACGGCTGTTACGAAAGAAACGGCGCCAAATATTATCTGCGTGCTGCTGGAATCGTTCTGCGACCCGTATGAAGTAAATTTCCTTTCGCTCTCACAGGATCCGGTGCCAAATTTTCATAAGCTGGAGGAGCACTTTTCTACCGGGTATCTGACTGTCCCGGTTGTAGGCGCCGGTACTGCAAATACGGAATTTGAAGTACTCACCGGCATGAGCATGCAGTATTTCGGTACAGGGGAATACCCTTACAAAACAATCTTAAAACAGACGGATTGTGAAAGCGTCGCCTCCGACCTTTCGGATCTTGGCTACGGAACGCATGTCGTCCACAACAACACGGCCACCTTTTACAGCCGAAACAATGCATTTTCCATGATGGGATTTGACACATTTACCAGCAAAGAGCTGATGAATATTACACAATACACGCCAAGCGGAAGCTGGCCGACTGATGATATTCTGATTCAGGAGACGATGAAATCCATGGATTCCACCCCGGATTCGCCTGATTTTGTCTATACCATTACAGTAGAGGGGCACGGCGATTATCCGAGTGAAAAAATAATCGAAAACCCGGCCATTGCCGTATCCGGCGCAGGCGAGGAAGCGGCTGACAACCGTTGGGAATATTATGTCAATATGATGCATGAAGTAGACGATTTTATCGGCGATCTGATTGCCGCCGTAGAAAAACGCGGGGAAGACACCATTATCGTGTTCTTTGGCGACCACCTTCCGACGATGGATCTTACAGATTCCGATATGAAGTCGGGCGATATTTTCAAAACAAAATATGTAACCTGGAATAATATAGGGCTCCCGAAAGAAGACGCGGACCTGACCTCATACCAGCTTCTCGCCGCCGCCATGAATCAGGCCGGCATACATGAAGGCACTATTTTTAACTATCACCAGACAATGGCAGATGATGCCGGCTACAGCGAGGGCCTTGAAACACTGCAGTATGATCTGTTATACGGAAAGCGATACGCATATCAGGGGAAAAATCCTTATCCTGCAACAGACCTTGTGATGGATGTGGAGGACGTCTCCATTACGGCAATGCGCAAAGATGAAGAAGACTGTCTGCTGTATATTTCAGGCAAAAACTTTACAAAAAATACAAAAGTATTTGTCAATGACGAAAAAGTATCTACCATTTACTTAAATTCCTCACTGGTTGCAGTCAGTCTGGACTATGTCACGGATCTTGATGTGATTCGGGTTAACGTGATGGGATCACGGGGCATTATCCTGCGCGAGGGTATATCCGAAATGGTTTACCGGGATCCTCTGACTGCAGTTGTGACGCCATAATAAAATTGCCGCATCCACCTTTTCCGGTGAATGCGGCAATTTTATTACAGACATCTGTTGCGTTTAATTTAATTTTCCAAAATCGGAAAACGGCCAGTAAACAAGCTCCGCCTCCCCCAATATTTTATCTTTTTTCACATAAGTATTGGACCAGTAGCGCGCATCCCACGAATCGTTCCGATTGTCCCCCATCACAAGGTAACAATTCTCGGGAACCTGAAACTCAAACGGTCCTGTGGCCACAGTCCATTCTTCTTTCAGGTACGGCTCCGCCAGCGGCGTATCGCTGTCATTCAGGTAAACTTTCGCATCCTCAATCACAACCTTTTCGCCCGGCAGACCGATCACCCGCTTGACATACAATTCGGCTTCATTGTCCGGATAGCGGAAAATCACGATATCTCCGCGGTCCGGATCGCTCTTCCAGTAGGCAAGGCGGTTGCCGATCAGGCGGTTGCCCGGCATAATCGTATTTTCCATGGACCCTGTCGGGACATCCGCATTGATAATGATGTAATTTTTCAGAAAAAATGCGGCAAGAAAGGCAAGCGTAAAACAGAGCAGCCAGCTGAACACTTCTTTTGCCAGTGATGGCTTCTTTTCGTCCTGTGGTTCCTGATCATTCTGGTTTTTCATATAGTTCCTCCAAAGCAATTTGATTCGGCGCCCTGCAGGCGTCATTAGTATTATACACGACTGTACTCTGAATTTCCAGATAATTATGAAAAAGTGCGCATCCTGCCCAAAATCATCACGGTCAGGTTGCCTCCAGAATCCCTGAAATGCCGTCGCGCCGAAACAGTTCTTTATAATAGCCGATCTCGTCCTGTATCAGTTCATCAATCACACGCATACCCAGCAGTTCCACCGGCGCTTTATCGTCAGTCAGGATCCGGCTGCCGCCCTCGTGCACCGAAAGCCCGCTGCTTACGCGCTGCATCAGAAGCGACAGTTCGCCGTCAGAAATCTTCGCCGTCTCCTGTGAAAAAACCTGCAGCATGGAACTGTTATTCGACGCAAATAACTCCCGGTTTGTCGTACCGGTCACATCCACAGTATATACATTTGAAAATACGCTTGCGATCGTATCGGAAAGCCATGCGTTGATGCTGTCCGCTCCGTCTGATTTCATATTCATATTTACCACCATAACGCCGTTCTCGTTTAAGTGCTCGCGAACCAGCGTAAAAAACTCGACGGATGACATCTGAAACGGAATTGTGATATCCTGATACGCATCTACCATGATAACGTCATAAGTCTGATCCACTGCCTGCAGCCAGGCACGGCCGTCATAGGTTGCGACCGGGACCGTATCCGGAAGATCAAAATACCGGCCGGCAAGATCGGTGATTTTTTGATCAATCTCCACGCCGGATACGCTGATATTCGGAAAATAACGGCTGCACTGCCTTGCATAGGTTCCGGTGCCCATTCCAAGAATCAGGATATCGGCCCGATCCGTTGTTCCTATGCCGGCCAGAAAAGGCGCTGCCATTGCATAATCATAATACATGCCGGTCAGCGCGTCATTTTTTTTCATCACGGACTGTACGCCGAACAACACATTTGTAGACAGGATCACACTCGTATCGGTTTCTTTGACCTGCAGATAATTGTAAATGGATTCGTCCTCACAGAGCAGGTCTTCCTCCCAGAATGCAAAACTGTTGGAATGGCCAAAGATACTGCACAGCACAAACAATACCAGCGAAAACGCGCATTTTTTGATACCGGACTTTATACTGATAAAATAGAGAAACGAAAGGACAAGCAGAATTCCGGAAAAAATCAGGAATGTCACGGAAGTTCCGACGGCCGGTATGGTAACAAATGTTGGCAGAAACGTGCCCAGAATACTGCCGATTGTATTAAACGCCCCAAGCGTCCCTACTGTCTTGCCGCTGTCTTCCAGACGATCAACCGTATAGCGTGCCAGCGACGGCGTTACCGTGCCAAGCAGAAACAGCGGATAGACAAAGATCACCATACAGGCGGCGAACGCCGCAATAACCAGGAAATTTGTGCTGACTGTAAGAATCAGGATTCCGGAAATCGCAAGTATGATATATTTCCCGACAAGAGGGATTGCTCCGATCCATACCGCAGCAATGAGCAGACGCACATACAGCCTGTCCGGATTTGGATTTTTGTCCGCGCTCCTGCCGCCCCACAGGTTCCCAAGCGCCATGGCAATCATAATCGTTCCTATAATAATTGTCCAGACGATCTGAGAGGAACTGAAATAAGGCGCCAGCAGCCGGCTCGCCCCAAGTTCCACGGCCATGACAGCCATACCGGAAAAGAACTCCGTCAGATACAGATAATATTTATTTTTCAAAATGGATGGCATAAGCATACTCTCCTTACCGAAACATGATGCGTATTATTATAACAAATACCATATAAAAATGCCACCAGATTTTTACAGAAAAAACGGGAGGAATGACGTCCATTTGTCATTCCTCCCGAATCCCCGTTTTAAAGAAACAGGCATCTGCTACAAACCCAATTAGCCATTCTCATTACGGCGCTCCCGCAGCAGTTCTACATTCCGCTCAACGCGCTTTTTATTTAATGGATATACAAACCACAGAATAAACGCAACCAGCAGAAATCCGATTGCCGGAATCAGCGTCGATGTGGTATAAATTCCGGAAATCACCTCCTGCGTCTGAACCGTTTCCCCGGACTGATAGCCGATGATGTCAAGCGCCCAGCCGCCAAGTCCTCCGGCAAGGGCCTGTCCGACCTTTCTCGCAAAAGAATATACGGCGTACACCGTGCCGTCTTCGCGTCTGCCGGTTGCAATTTCCTCATCGTCGATAATATCGGTGATGTTGGCCCAGATTACCGTGTTAAAAAAACCAAGCCCTAAGAACGCGATAGCGGAGAACCCCATAAACACCCACATATTCTGCACGCGAAACAGCCACAGGCATAGGTAGACAATTCCGGACAGTAACATTCCGACGACCGCGGCTTCCTTTTTTCCGACTTTTTTTGAAATCGGAACGCTAAGCGGAGCGACAATCAAAAGTATCACAAATGTTGATACAAACGTATACACGGAAATACCGGCCGCATTTTTAAAATATTCCGGATACAGGAAATTGTTCATCGACTGAATCAAAAGCTGGCTCAGCAGCAAAAAAATTGCGGCGCCTATAATACCGAGAAGCGAACGGCTTTTTAAAATTGCGCCAAACGTCTCGGCAAATCCTGTTTTCTGCGTCTGCTGTTTTTTTTCCACCTGTACGCGCTCGCTCGTCAGCCGATAGCAGATCAGGTAACAGAGAATTGCAAGTATGGAAAAAATACCGGCTACTATCGTAAAAACGCCTCCGCCGCGCACAACCTGATTGCCCGCCTCATCCTCCGCATACAGAAAAAGCGGCGAAACAACACCGATTACAAGTCCTGCAAGACTTGCGCCGATAGAGCGGAATGTAGAAAGCCCTGTCCGTCCGGCCGCATCCTCCGTGATCGCAGAAGCCATGGATCCATACGGGATATTAATGGATGTATAAAATACACTGCCCCACAAAAGATAAGTGACATACATATACACTATTTTCAGCCACATCGGCGCTCCCGCCATGGCCGTCTGGTACATTAAGAAACTGCTCAGCGCCACGGGAATGCACATCCTGCGTATCCAGCAGCGGAACCGGCCGTCCTTTGCAGGTTTTGCCGAGTCGACAATACGACCCATCGTTACATCGGTAAATGCATCGACAAAACGCGCGACCAGAAAAAGCGTACCGACCATACCGCCGCTGATGCCAAGCACTTTCGTATAAAATACCATTAAAAAAGAACTGGCAAAAATAAACGTAAAGTCATTTCCGAAGTCGCCGAACATATAGCCGATTTTATCGCGCAAACCAAATTCACGAACTGCTTCCCTCTTTTCGTTCATATAAGATACCTCCCATCCTGATACCGTCGCCCCGGCCCGCATTGCCACAGGCGCATTCGCCCGGATCAATCTGTTTTTTTGCAGTCCGATCCCCAGCCATACGATTCAATGACGACATTCAGGATTAGTATATCCGCAGACGAGATCTTTATACATGACAGGAAGCCGCCCCAAAACGGGCGGCTCCTCTCTATGATCATTATAATTTTAAGGGAACGCATCTTTTTAATGGCATCCGCGGCATTTGCTGCAGTCACCGCCACATTGCAGCGATCTGCCATTTCTTTTTTGTTTTACCATATACCTGATAATCAGGCCGACAATCACGGTTAATATACCGCCTGTAATCCATGTACCCATAAATCACCTCCGCCTGTCTATATGCTATCATCTGCTAAATTTATTTTTTTATACACGAATACTGCATTTTCATCCGGAAACTTTCGCCTTTGCCATAATTTTAGACATATCGTTCTCCCCCTGGGGCCGCAGCAGCAAAAATGCCAGCAGCAGAACCAGCAGGAATGCGACAGCCGTCCCGATCCCAAACACACCGGTTGTGACAAACGTTCCGATCTGGTAGATACAAAGCGAAACAACATAGGCAAGCACAGTCTGATAGCCGATCGCAAACCAGAACCATTTCCCGTTGTTCATCTCGCGTCTGATCGCTCCCATCGCCGCAAAGCATGGAGCGCACAGGAGATTAAAGACGAGAAATGAATATGCCGCTGCTGCCGTCATGGCGCCAGAAAGCGCACTCCATATTTCTGCTCCGTCCTCCGCAACTTCCGCGAAGCCAAACAGAATTCCAAACGTTGTGACAACATTTTCTTTTGCAATCAGGCCGGTAATTGCGGCAACAGCCATCTGCCAGCCTGCGCCGCCCTGCGTCCAGCCGAGAGGCGTGAAAATCCATGCAATCGCTCCGCCGATCTTTGCAAGAATACTGAAATTAAGCTGCTCGCCTGAAAGCATCGTAAACTGACCGTTTATCCAACCAAATCCCTGCAAAAACCAGAGTACGATGGCAGACAGCAAGATGATAGTTCCGGCTTTTTTCATAAATGACCATCCGCGTTCCCACATGCTGCGCAGCACGCTGCCAGCTGCAGGAAAATGGTAAGCGGGAAGCTCCATGACAAACGGCGCCGGGTTTCCGGCAAACATCTTCGTCTTTTTTAAAATAATCCCGGAACCGATAATGGCAAGTATGCCGACAAAATAAGCGCTCCATGCCACCCAGCCGGCATTTCCGAAAAACGCGCCTGCAATCAGTGCGATAATCGGCAGTTTTGCCCCGCACGGGACAAAGGTGGTTGTCATAATCGTCATTTTACGGTCGCGGTCGCTCTCGATCGTCCGGGACGCCATAATACCGGGCACACCGCAGCCGCTTCCGATCAGCATCGGAATAAAAGATTTGCCCGAAAGCCCGAATTTGCGGAAAATGCGGTCCATAATAAACGCCACGCGCGCCATATAGCCGCACGATTCCAGAAACGCGAGAAACAGAAACAAAACAAGCATCTGCGGTACGAATCCAAGCACGGCGCCGACGCCGCCCACAATTCCGTCTGCAATCAGCCCCCTCAGCCAATCCGCACATCCGATCGCCTGTAGTCCAGCCGAGACGCCCGGAACGATCCATTCGCCAAAAAGCGTATCATTGGTCCATCCGGTTAAAATATCGCCGATTGTCGTCACGGAGACATAGTAAACCGCAAACATAATCACGGCAAATATCGGCAGCGCTAAAAATCGGTTTGTTACAACTCTGTCTATTTTATCGGATATTTTCAGCGTTTCTTTTACGTTATGTACACAGCAATCCTTTATAATAGAAGAAATGTATCCATAGCGCTCGTTCGTAATAATGCTTTCTGTATCGTCGTCAAAAAATTCCTCCATTTTTTTAATCTCTGCTGACACATCCGGCGTCTGCTTTAACAGGGAACCGATCCTTTCGTCCTTTTCCAAAAGTTTGACCGCAAAGAAACGACGCTGTTCTTCCGGAACAGAGGTGAGCCGATCAGACACATCCGTTATGATTCGATCCGCCTCTTTTGAAAACGGATGGGAAATTTCCGGCAGTTTCATATCCGTTGCAGCCGCAATGACCAGATCTGCCGCTTTCTGTATGCCAGCCCCCTTTAATGCGGAGATTTCCACAACCTCGCATCCAAGCGCGCGGCTCAATTTGTCCGGATACAGGAGATCGCCGTTTTTTTTCAGAATATCTGTCATATTAACCGCAACGACGACCGGGATTCCAAGTTCCAGCAGCTGTGTTGTCAGATACAGGTTTCGTTCCAGATTGGTTCCGTCCACAATATTTAGGATCGCGTCGGGCCGCTCGCCGATCAGATAATTTCTCGCTACAACTTCCTCCGGCGTATAAGGGGAGAGCGAATAAATTCCGGGAAGGTCTGTGATCACAACCTCTTTGTTTCCCTTATATCTGCCCTCTTTCTTCTCCACCGTGACACCCGGCCAGTTTCCTGTAAACTGATTGGAACCGGTCAATGCGTTAAACAGCGTGGTCTTTCCGCTGTTGGGATTTCCTGCCAATGCTATTTTCATCTGTTTCCACTCCTTTTTGCAAAATAAATTAGATATAACTAACTCGCGCCGAAAAATAAAAGGCATAGCAGATATGCCCTATATAACTTCAATCATTTGCGCATCCGCCCTGCGCAGGGAAAGCTCATAGCCGCGCACCGTGACCTCCACCGGATCGCCGAACGGCGCGACTTTCCTGACAAAAACAGTTGCGCCTTTTGTAATGCCCATATCCATAATACGGCGTTTCACCGGGCCTTCCCCCGAAATTTTTTTTACCGTGACAGTACTGCCGACTGTTGAATCCTTTAATGTTTTCATAATTCCTCCTTTATTTTACGGCTGCCGATCCGCTTGGAATGCATGCCGCATATTCTTTCCGCAGTCCCCGTTCTTTCATTGTGCGCCGCCGCGGGCGGGGCTGCCCTTGTTCTTCCCGACGGTCCGGTACGCTGCCCCTGCTTTCCCGCCGGCAGTCCTGACAGATCAGACCAGAATTTTTCTGGCCATTTCGGTTCCGATGGCAACGCGGGAGTCTTTGACATTGACAATCAGATTGCCGCCGGCAGCCGAAATGACCATAACAGATCCGCCCGTCACAAATCCAAGTTTTTCCAGAAATCTTTTTGTTTCCCCGCGTCCTCCGACTTTTTTGATAATATTGGATTCTCCGGTTTTCGCCATGGTCAGCGGCATATTCCCACCTTTCTCCCGATTCCTGCCGGGTTGTGCGATATCTCCTTTTCAATATCATGACATCGCTTTTTCTTCTTGTGGTTAGTATATGCTAATTTGAGTTAGTTGTCAATAACTTTTTGCCGTTTTTATAAATTTACCCAGGTCACATGCATCCGGTATTCGGTATGCATTTCCTTTTCAAATGCATCCGCTTTCTTTTTATATTCGAAATACCAGCTCCTGTTTTCTCCCCCAAGCCGCTTAAAACTGTCTGTGACGTCTACCCTGTATTCGAGCAGCGCTTTTGCCGCCGTGTCGTTCATATATTCTGCAAGAGCCGCCTCCAGTTCAGACGCCGTGTTCTTTTGCACATCCTCATTGTAAAGCACTTCGCCGTTACAGAATACATCAACGATAATCTTTCGCTTTCCGTCCTCGCTCTGTGCGAATGATATTTCATTGTGCGTTCCAAAAAGCCTGACATGCTCCCCTTTCTCTAAAGCTACCACATACGAGTCCATCTCGTTTTCTGTAAAAAAAGACAACAGGGCCGTTTCATTTTTTAATTCTCCTGCCGCTTTTCCCCTTTTCCAGACAAAATAGTGATCGACTGCGGGTTTGTGATCCAGTTCTGTAATATAAGGGATGAAAAGCGTTTCCATATGATTTTCTTTTTCCTGGTAGAGCATTCCAAGCGTCGGGTACGATTTCTTATTGATCTCCGTCACATTTTCAAAGCTCTCCTCCAGATAAGTGCCTGTGGCCTCGCCCATTTCATCCCCGAGTTCCATAATTCGATTCGCATCCTCTGTCACTACCACATAAGTATTGCGCGGCACATCAAGTTTTGATTCCATCAATTCCAGAAAAGCTTTCATCGCTTTTTCATCCTCTATAAACTCCTGCTCCAGAAAAATCATTTTGAGGTGGCTGTAGTCTGCCAGCTTATTTCCGCCGTTCTCCTCATTCAAAAATGCAGCCCCAAAATGTTCGGTGTCTGTGACGGCGATCTCAATCGGAAAATTTTTATCTTCCAGCTCGGCCGTATTGCATCCCGAAAGGGGCAGCGCGAGAAGGCAAAGACATAACAGCGCAGATACTTTCTTTCGCCTGCCGCCGGAACTTCTTTTCCCGGAAAAGAGCGTTGCAGCCGCCAATATCAGCGGAATCAGCACAATAAACGGCGTTCCGATATACCACAGAAATTTTTCACAGGCCGTCTGGTACGACGCGTCCCTGTAAAAAAGATATGCAAGTCCAAAAATCAGTACAAGCACAGGCAGCGCAATTTTTCCTGTTTTTTTGGTCCATTCCATTCTGCCGAACAGATGCAGCAGCGAAACGCTTCCATAATATACCGCGCTGCTTAAAAGCGCATACAGCGTAAAGAACCAGACGCCCGACATCAGTGCGTCCGTGCGTTTTAAAAAGCCCCCCGTCACCTGAACCGTACTCATCATCGTGACAGCCGGAAATTCCATAGCGGCAAGCGCCTGGCTGCCAAAAATTCCGACCAGTATCAGAAATAACACCGCATGAATTACGCCGCACAGAACAATTGCATATTTGCCGGCTCTGATCAGGCTGCGCTTACTCACAACATGTTTTCCCGCAAAAAGCAGCAAAAATATTTTTGAAAAGCTTACAAAAACAGCATAGCTGCCCTCCGCCGTTCCCTGCCAGCTGCCGGTAAAGACAGGCGTCCAATAATCGGTGCGCACATCCCATAAGGCGGAAAAAAGCATCAGAAAAAAAGGAATCAGTACCAGCCAGAACAAAATCTCATAGACTCTTGCGCGCCCCTCCATACCACTGTATAATCCATATCCCGACAGCAGCAGGATAAGAAAAAGAACAAGAAGGAATGTTTCCTCCCGCAGCAGGTGCTTCAGAATAACGGACGCAAACAGATGCGCCGTAAATGCGGCAAGCAGAATAAAATAGATGAGATAACCGAGAATCACTGCCTTACCCGGAAATTTCCCCAGTTTCTGTTCCAGATAGGACAGATAGCTTCCCTGCATATCCGATGCAACCGCTCCCAGCACCTTTAAATATAAAACGGCAAGCAGCACGCCGGCACCAATGCAGAAAATACCGTCGACTGCAGCAAATTCTGCCAGAATCTGTGGAAGAACCAGTGTGCTCAGTCCCAAAATATCAAATGTAAGCAGGCGGAAAATCTGCCGCCCGGATATTTTTTTGTTTTCCGAAAACATAGATCAGGATTCCCTTTCTTTCTTCTTTTTCCATACCAGCTTTGTGCGCTCCTGCCGCTTTGCATAAATGGGCCGTTTTTTTAATCTGCGCATCGGCAGACGCCACAGAAAGTCGCGTTCGTCCTCATAATCATTTAAGTCTGCACCAACGAACGGCATCAGATACGGAATGCCAAAGCTCTTAAGATGCGCCAGATGAATCAGCACGGCAAGCAGTCCAAGCAGCATTCCAAAATACCCAAGCCATGCGCAGAGTCCGATCATGGCAAACTTCAAAATACGAAATGCCGTCGCAAATTCTTCATTCGGAATTGCAAAAGAACAAAGCGCTGTAAATGAAATTACAATGACAACGATCGGGCTGACCAGATTTGCCTCCACTGCCGCCTGTCCGATAATGAGTCCGCCGACAATCCCGATTGTATTGCCCATTGCCCCCGGCAGCCTCACGCCCGCCTCTCGCAGCAGCTCGAATGATATTTCCATCAGCAGCACCTCGATTACAGCCGGAAACGGCACGCCTTTTCTGGCATCTGCAAAAGCCAGAAGCAGTGTCGTCGGCAGAATCTGTGTATGAAAATTTGTAACGGCCAGATAAAGTCCGGGAAGCGTCATCGCAAAAAACGATGCAATGTAGCGCAACATTCTTCCAAAGGAAGCGATCTCCCAACGGTTGTAATAGTCGTCGCTTGTACGAATAAACGAATTATAGTCGGTCGGCAGGATCAGTGCGACAGGCGAATTGTCGGACATCAGAATTACCCGTCCTTCCAGTACGGACATAGCGGCCCGGTCAGGGCGCTGCGTTGTCTGAAACTGCGGAAACGGCGAGTACCACTTTTCTTCCGCCAGCTGCTCAAGAACGCCGCTGTCCATCACGCCGTCTATCTCAAATTCGGAAAGCCGGTTTTCAATCTCCTCCAGCAGATTGGGATAGACGAGATCCTCCATATACGTAAGATATACATTTGTGTTTGAGCGGACGCCGGCTTTTAACTGTTTTACTTTTACTTTGGGAGAGCGAATGCGTTTCCGGATCAGCGCTGCATTCTGTTTTACCGATTCTGTAAATCCTTCATTGGAACCGCGTATCACCTTTTCAGAAGACGGTTCCTGCACCCCCATATTCGGATACCCGTCGTCCGGGATCTTGACGGCTTTGTCAAAGCCGTCTACAAACAGGATGACTTCGCCTGTTAACAGGCCGTCTCCCGCCTCCTCTATGGTCGTAAAATAAGTTGCGTCTGAAACGCCAAGCGCATTCTCGGCAAGGACGGCATAGAGCGTTTCTTTCTCCAGACTGCTTAAATATTTTAAAAGTTCGCTTAAGGCCGATGTACCCATATCGACGGCAACTTCAATAAACGTCAGATAACAGGCCACATCCCGCTCTTTTCCAAGCATCATCTCTTTCTTCTTAATATCATCACAGGTATGGAACAACGCTTCCATATGTGAAATATTTTCGTTCAGGTCTGTCGTAATCGGTGTCTTCTTATCTTCCATTTCCTGTAACCTCTGCCTGTTTTAAAATAAAAAAGTACACATCCTCACGGATTGTCTTCCTGTAAGACGAAAAAAAAGATAAGCCATGCTTATCCTTTTTTGTCTGCCGTTATTATGCGCAGTTTATTCTTTTTTATACGCTCTGCCCGCGTATCATTTCTTTGACGGCCGCAGCCTGATTATTCACATGATTGTGCATTGCCGCTTTTACTTTTTCTTTTTCCTTTGCCGCAATTCCCATAATAATTTCATTGTGCTCACGGATCAGTGTCGGATAATTTTTTTCATCTTTTAAATATTCAACCCGATATCGGTAGAGCTGCTCCCTTAAATTATTTAAAATACTGATCAGTTTCGGATTTCGTGTCGCTCTGTAAATAATATCATGAAACCTTACATCCGCCTCGGCAATACATTTTACCTCGCCTGTTTTTGTATACGCTTCAAACTCCGCAGATGTATTTTTCAGCTCTTCCAGTTCCTCCTTTGTCATCTCCTCACAGGCAAGCGCAGCCGCAAGCTCGTCCAGCGCTTCGCGTACCAGAAGAACATCCTCCATATCTTTCTCCGTCATGCGCGCCACCTCTGCGCCTTTTCTCGGAACCGTAACGGCAAGCCCCTCCTGCTCCAGCATACGGATCGCTTCCCGGATCGGAGTTCGGCTGACGCCAAGCTTTGACGCAAGCTGCAGCTCCATCAGGCGCTCCCCCGGTTTTAATTCTCCTTTTAAAATGGCTTCCCGTAACGTATGGAAGACAACATCACGAAGCGGAAGATATGCGTTCATGTTTAATGTCAGCTCATTTGTCATTCTCATCCCCCATTTCACGCCACACGTACATTATATTGCATTATTATAAATACCGGTCAGGTAAACCTGGCGGGAAAGTCCCGATTCTTTCATGGCTTCATAAGCTCCCGCAGCGGTATCCTCCGAATCAAACAAACCGAATACAGTCGGGCCGCTTCCGCTCATCCTTGCGTTCAGCGCGCCGTTCTCCATCATATGATGCCTGATCTGCTCAATGACAGGATATTCCTTTCCTGTCACCGTCTCTAAAATATTGCCCATGCCGGCCGCAATTTTTTTCAGATCTTTCCGGCGAATTTCACGAACTAACAAATCAATATCAGGATGCTCTGTCGTATCGTTCAGCTTTAAATTTTCATAGACAAATCTGGTGGAAACATTCACCTGCGGCTTTGCGATTAATACGGGGCACTTCACCATAGGAGGCAGCGCTGTCAGTTTCTCCCCGATGCCTTCCGCAAGCGCTGTCCCGCGCATCAGACAGTACGGTACATCGGCTCCGATCTTTAAGCCGCGCTGCATCAGTTCTTCTTTGGTCAGTCCAAGATCAAACATACGGTTCATTCCATAGAGCACTGCGGCTGCATCGGTACTTCCGCCTGCCATACCGGCCGCTACCGGAATATGTTTCTGAAGTTCCACAAAAATCCCATCGGATATCCCAAATTCTTCTATTAAAAGCCGCGCTGCCTGAAACACCAGATTATTTTCGTTCGTCGGAAGGAACGAGAGGTTTGTTTCGATACGGATTCCCCTGTTTGCAGTCCGCTTTATTTCCAGACGGTCAAATAAATGAATCGTCTGCATGACCATTTTTACCTCGTGATAACCATCTTCTCTTTTTCGCAGCACATCAAGCCCAAGGTTTATTTTTGCAAGCGCTTTTACCGAAATCTCTCTCACAGTATTCCCCATTTCTATCTTATTTTGTATTTTCCATGTATTTTGTATACAATTTAGATTTTAGCATTAAACAGAAAAAAGGTCAACCGATAAACTTTTTTCCTTTCAATTTTTACAGATACCAATTTTTTCATTTTGTTGGAACAATTTCCTAAAGATTCAATGGAATCTGCCGATATAGTTGATAGAGAATCTCATACGCAAATGGCGGTGACATAGGAAACGGATTTCATATGCCCGGCCAGAACAGATTCTACGCAAACCAGCAGACAGAATAGAAACCCTATTTTTTCTGCGTTTTTAAGAATGGAGGAGGATAAAATGGATTTTAACCCAATCAGCAGCACAACTTCTACAAACACAGCAGCTGCCGCATCCGCTGCAGCACAGAAAAAAGCGGCAGAAAAAAACGCTGCCGAGAACAAACAGGAAAGCACAAAAAAACCTGAGACAAACGGCGCCGTCTATGAAAAAGGCAAAGATCAGGATACCGTTAACAAAACATCGTCTCAGACTTCACGTGCAAAAATTTTAGAGCAGCTGAAAGCCGACGCAGAGAAACGCAATGAACAGCTGCGCAGTATCGTCGAGAAGATGATGACAAAACAGGGGCAGGCGATCGGCAACGCTGATTCGATGTGGAGCTTCCTTGCAAAAGGCAATTTTACAGTAGACGCACAGACGAAAGCCCAGGCTCAGAAAGATATTGCAGAAGACGGATACTGGGGTGTGGAACAGACGTCAGACCGTATCGTAGATTTTGCAAAAGCTTTATCCGGAAGCGATCCGGACAAAGCGGACGAACTTCTGGAAGCTTTTAAGAAAGGCTTTAAACAGGCTACCAAAACCTGGGGCAGCAATCTTCCGGATATTTCGCAGCGTACTTATGACGCCGTTGTCGATAAATTCGACAAGTGGAAAAACGGCACTGAGGATGCCGCAGATCCTGCAGCAACACAGATCTGAACCCTGTATATGAAACCGAATTGAGCAGGAAAGAATCATCTTCCCCTGCTCGCTGCGCGGCGCGCATGTTGCCCAGAGGGCTTTTTATCTTATAGGAAATTTTGTGCTTTCAAACGTTAATGCAACAATGTCTTTCCTGGTAAGATAAAAAAGGACTGCCAGATGAGCAGTCCTTTTTTTTTGCGCTGATACAAAATCAGCAGACACCCTCCAGCATTTTCTCAATGCTGACCAGTTTGACGCACACTACAAAAATCTGCGTTGCAAGCGTCAGTTCTTCAAGGTTCGGATACGACGGAGAAATACGTATCACAGAATCTTTCGGATCTTTTCCGTACGGAAACGGCGCGCCGGCAGGAGTCATAACAACGCCCGCTTTCTTGGCTCTTGCAACAACTTTTTTTGCGCAGCCCTCAAGCGCCTCATAAGTAATAAAATATCCACCTTTTGGTTTATACCAGCTGCCGACGCCAAGATCGCCCAGATCCCGTTCAAATGTCTCCAGAATCATCTCAAATTTGGGCCTCATGCTATCGGCATGTCTGCGCATATGCTCGGTAATGCCGTGTACATTTTGAAAGAAACGCACATGACGCAGCTGATTTACTTTGTCATGACCGATCGTCTGGATCTTTAACTGCTTTCTGATATCCTCCAGATTATTTAACGAAGTGGCAATCGCAGCAACACCGGAGCCTGGAAAACTGATTTTGCTTGTGGAACAGAACTTATACACAAGATCAGGATTTCCCGCACGCTTACACTCGGCCAGAATCTCAATCAAATGATCCTGATCCAGATCATACAGATGATGCACGCAATAAGCGTTATCCCAGTATATCCTGAAATCTTTTGCCGCCGGTTTTAAACGGGCGAATCGGCGTACTGTCTCATCCGAGTAGGTAATGCCCTGCGGATTGGAATATTTGGGCACGCACCAGATTCCCTTGATCGCCTCGTCCGTACTGACAAGCTGTTCTACAAGATCCATATCCGGACCGGTAGAAAGCATGGGCACCGGAATCATCTCAATTCCAAAATATTCGGTAATGGCAAAATGTCTGTCATAACCCGGAACCGGGCAGAGGAATTTCACACTGTCCAGCTTGCACCATGGCGTACTTCCCATCACGCCATGCGTCATGGAACGCGAAATCGTATCGTACATAATATTCAGACTGGAATTGCCGTAAATAATAATATTGGCCGGATTACATTCTATCATATCGCCAATCAGCTCTTTTGCCTCATAAATCCCGTCTAACACGCCGTAATTACGGCAGTCTGTTCCGTCGTCGCAGGTCAGGTCAACGCCGGATCCCAAAACGTCCATCATTCCCATGGATAAATCGAGCTGTTCCTGGGAAGGCTTTCCTCTTGACATGTCAAGCTGTAAGCCTCTGTTCTGGTATTTCTTATATTCCGCTTCCAGCGCTTTCTTTTCCTGCTGCAGTTCCTCCTTTGTCATCTCCTGATAAGATTTCATTCCATCTCCTCCATTCCATTTTCTTCATCCATGAGCCAGTCAAAATATTCCCGGATTTTTTTCTCATAACCGTTTTCGGACGGTTTATAGAACACCCTGTCTGTCAGACCGTCCGGGAGATACTGCTGTTTTACATAATGCTTCGGATAATCATGTGCATATTTGTAACCGACGCCGTGTCCCAGCCTGCCGGACGACCTGTAATGGGCGTCCTGCAGATGAACCGGAACCGGCGCCGTCATGGTTTCTTTCACTGCGTCCATCGCACTTCCGATCGCACAGACAGCCGCATTGCTTTTGGGCGCACATGCAACATAAGTCACTGCCTGCGACAGAATAATCTGTGCCTCCGGCATGCCGACGCGTTCCACCGCCTGCGCCGCGCCCGATGCGACGACAAGCGCCATCGGATCAGCGTTGCCGACGTCCTCCGATGCGCAGATCATGATTCTGCGTGCAATAAATTTAATATCTTCACCGGCATACAGCATGCGGGCAAGGTAATAAACGGCTGCATTCGGATCCGATCCGCGCATGCTTTTGATAAAAGCAGAAATCGTGTCGTAATGATTATCGCCGGATTTATCGTATTTTACAACCCTTTTTTGAATACATTCGCTGGCAACCTCCAGCGTAATGTGTATTTTTCCGTCCTCTGCCGGCTTTGTCGATAAAATGCCAAGTTCTATTGCATTTAGCGCGGTGCGTGCGTCGCCGTTTGAAACATCCGACAGAAACGCAAGCGCATCCTCTTCTATCACGGCATGATATGCTCCCATTCCTTTTTCTCTGTCGTTTATGGCGCGCAGCAAAAGTGTTCTGACCTCCTCTTTCGTGAGAGGCTGCAGCTCAAATATAATGGAACGGGACAGCAGCGCGCCGTTTACCTCAAAATACGGATTCTCCGTTGTCGCTCCGACCAGTATCACCGTGCCGTCTTCGACAAACGGAAGCAGATAGTCCTGCTGCCCTTTATTGAATCTGTGTATCTCATCAATAAAAAGAATCGTCTTTTTCCCATACATCCCCTGGTTGTCTTTCGCCTGCGCAATAACCTGCTCCATTTCTTTTTTTCCTGCGCCTGTCGCATTGATCTGACAAAATTGTGCGCTCGTCGTACTGGCGATTACTTTCGCCAATGTAGTCTTGCCGGTTCCGGGCGGGCCATAGAGGATGATGGAACTTAATTTGTCGGCTTTAATTGCGCGGTACAATAATTTATCTTTTCCGATGATATGCTGCTGACCTACCATCTCGTCCAGTGTGGAGGGACGAAGCCTTGATGCCAGCGGAGATTCTTTTTCCCTGTTTTTGTCCCGGACATAATCGAATAAATCCAATTTTCCACCCACCTTTTCCCAATGTATTCTAACAAAAAAATATTTGAAAATTAACTGTTTTAAACAAGTTTATTTTTTCGTAATCAGCGTCTGCAGAAACGCGCAGAGTTCGTCCGATGACTTACTTTTTTCAACAATAATTCCCTGATTATCGGCAAGCATTAAATAGAATGCATCCTTTCCTTCGATCACACGATAAAGTTTTGCATATTCATAGCTGGACGTTCCCAGTTGGTTTTCCTGTTCTACATGATCACTGTAAAATCGGTAATGAGATATCAGCCCCTGACCAAGCTTATAAGATTCCCAGGATTTTCTGATTGTCTTCTTCCATGTGGCAAAAACAGCAAAAGGATAGACTGCTGCGAGAAACAAAAAAACCAGAAAATAAGTCTTGTCAAAAAACTTCCATGAAAACAGCGAGAACAGGGCAATCACAACTGCCATTACAAAAGATGCGATGATCCGCGGACCGGCTGTCACTTTATTACAGAACTCCCGATAGATCTCATAGGTATATTCCGTTTGTGATTCAAATAAAACTTCCATTTGTTCCTCCCTTTTATAAATATAACTTCTCATAATCTTCAGACCTTATTTTATATGGCTGTTGAAAAAATCTAATATAAATCGTCAGGAGACAGTAAAGCACGTGAAAAGGAATACGACAGACTACATAAGGTTTGCCAGGGCACAGTACCCGCTATGTACAATGTTAATGTCCGTTTTTCTCTGAATTTCTTTTCCTGCACGATATTCAGCTGCCAATTTTCAGGTAAAATGTCATTCCCTGCGATGACAGGAAGTGATAAATTTATCTTGCAATCGGATTTCTCATACATTATACTGATATCATTAAGCTGTGTCAAAACATTTTCGTACGAAATACGCAAAATTGATTGCAAATTTTTTCCCAAAACCCTGCCATTTTTATCCGATTGCATGTCGAATAATATGCGGCCGCACAGCATTCTGTCCAAATTAGTAAATACCTGTTATAATGTAGCTGGAAAGCGAGGTAGTATTTCTATGAGGGCGGGAAAAAAGGACATTAATATACTGATCGGTATGCGTCTGCAAAATGCCAGAGTCAACGGCGGTTATTCTATGGACGAATTCGCCGGAACGCTGAATCTGAGCACTGAACACTACCGAAAGATAGAAAGCGGCACATATGGCCTGCATCCCGAAAAAATGTTAATACTTTATCAAACCTACAAAATAGACCCCGCTTATCTGATCTCCGGTGATCGGAAATGTTCGTTTCAACTGGAATCTTTCCTTGCAAACTGCAGTACAGACGAAAGAGATGAATTTTTGGAACATGTACTTTTATATATGAAAAAATTAATGATACAGTCCGATTAGATTTTTATGACAAGCCTGACAAAATTCATTTTTGTCAGGCCTTTTTTACGTCTATGTAAAAAAATAACGTGTACGCCCCGGCTCTATATTCAGTGCATCCGCTGCAACACCATATTATAATAATCTTCACAACAACTCCTTTTCCCAAACCAGATTTCTGCGCCATAGCCGGGGATATGACAATTTCGCTTTTGCTGTCTGCCTGACATCAGAATCAACAGCGACACAAACATTCCGCCCAATACAGTCAGTGAAGTTCTCGCTTCCCTCACATCTGAAGAATTTGAAATGTTCTTACAAATCCAAGTCTGCCAGGCTTCCCATGTTTGGTTGTCCGAACCTTTTTCTTATCGCGCAGCATTGCAATCGCCGGTTTAAAGGGACCGAACTGCCGTAACATGAAAACAGCAGTCATCCAAACAAATATGAAGTTATCCGCCGCACGACGGGAAAAATGTTTTCTATTGAAAGGCCGGCCGTGGGCGAAGTTTTTTCCTGCCCACCGGCCGGCTCCTGTTATTCGCTAATATCAGGCAAATTGTGATCTCCCCACTGCTTCATGTAATCAATCACGTCAATAAAACTTTTGCCTAAATCGGACAGGGTGTACTCCACCCGCGGCGGAACCTCTTTGAAGTCGTGCCGGATTAAGAAACCATCGGCTTCCAGCTCCCGGAGCTGTTTTGTGAGAGATGATTCTGTTATTTCTCCAAGCTGGCGGCGAAGTTTTCCAAATCTGTGAATGTCATGAAAGGCTATATAGTAGAGAATTTCGAGTTTCCATTTACCCCCTAAGATTTTCTGGAGTGTTGACATAGTTTTGCAGCGTTGAATAGCCGCTTCTGTTTTTCTCATTGTTCATGACCTCCTGATGGCATTATATCAGAAATACGGCAAAAAACAAGGTACTACAAAAAAGTACAGTACTTTTATTTTCAACGTACGATGATATAATGGCAAAAAAGACAAGGAGGTTCTACTATGCACTACACCGGAACAATATGGAGGCCACCCTGTGAGGCATCCTCTCTGCTGCTTGAAGTAACGGCAGGCTGTACCCATCACAAATGCAAATTTTGTACTCTCTACAACGATTTGCCATTCAAATTCAGAATGTCCCCCCTTGAAGATGTCAAGAGTGACTTACAGGAGGCACAGCTTTGGAGTACAGACCCCATTGCTATGCTGACTGCCCGATTGCAAGGGCTACCCCGGCCGAAGCGTGTTCAGAGAACTTTTTTGACCGGCGCGAACCCTTTTGTATTGAAATATGAACGGCTAATGGCAATTGCTGACTTGATCCGGCAATATATTCCCTCAATCAAAACGATTGGCTGCTTTGCAAGAATTACAGATATTACGCTGAAATCGGACGAGGAATTAGCGTCCCTCCATCGGGCCGGATATGACGGCCTGACAATCGGAATGGAAACCGGAGATGATGAAGCCCTGCAATTTATGAATAAGGGGTATGCCGCCGCTGATATTGTGAAACAATGCCAGCGGTTAGACCAGGCCGGTATTCATTATAGCTTCTTCTATCTGGTAAGTATCTCCGGCGCTGGACGTGGCGAAATCGGAGCAAGGGCCACCGCTGACATTTGCAATCAGCTTCACCCAACGCTCATTGGCGTCAATATGCTGACCGTTTATCCGGAATCAGAGCTTTATCAGGAAATTCAGCGCGGCAACTGGCAAGAGGAAAGTGAGATTGAAAAATATAAAGAAATCCGCACCTTGCTTGAAAACCTGAAAATACCCACTCAATTTGCTGCATTAGGCGCGTCAAACGCATTTCCGTTTCAAGGAACCTTGCCGGAGGACAAGGACGCTCTTGCCGCAGCACTTGACAAAATTATCGAAACCGTAAAAGAAGATGATTTGCGAGAGTACCGTGTCAATCTGAGGCACTTATAACTGCGTCGGGTGAAAGGAAATTCCTGATTCCCCAGCTTTACTGGGGCGAATGGCGTAAGCCCCCTGTGGTAAGGCCAGCCATTACACCCCGGGGAAACTCTGTCAGTGCGTCCTGCTGTTTTGCGCCCCTGTTTCAAACCGACCAGGCAGCGGCGGAAGAACTGGCAAAGAAGCGGGCATACGCTTCCGAAACGACCAGGAAATCCAGGCAGAAAATGCCGGAGAAAGCCGCTGCTGAAAACCCCGAAGCGATGGAACGCTATAAGAATTACCTTGCTGCATGAAAGGGAACATATCACAGGAAAAAACAGGAAGCTGAGCAAACCACATAACGGCCGATACCGACTGCTGCGGAATCACTCTCATTCTGTCTTTAAAAAAAGTGAATAAAAATTTCTCTTATATGCTACACAGCTATTGACGAAAAGACTAATGGCTGCTAAAATAGCAACACACGTTGCGCAACAAACGCTACCGAAAGGAAATGAATATGCTACCAGGACTAATTGTCAGCAAACAGGATATATGAAATGCTGCCATACAATTAGTACGTAAAAAGAATAAATTTCTTATGCAAAATGTAAAAGACATTACTGGACTATCCGAAGAAAACGCATATAAACTTATTATTCATATATGGTTCTATTCTCACGGAATTGCAACACGGATAGTTTCAAACGGCATAGATATTTCTTTCGATGTCATTGATGAATGAGTGTCAGAAGCATTTCACAAATTTTCAACAGATCTACCGATTACGGAAAGGGGAAGATAAATGTTAAGACTTAGACCATATAAGGAATGTGATGCACAGGATATTGTAAAATGGATCAAAAGTGAGTTTGCATTCCGTCAGTGGAGTGCAGACCGTTACAAGAAGTATCCTGTCACTTCGGCGGATATTAATTTATATTACCAAAAAGATAATAGTAATCCTGATATCTGGGGCATGACAGCTTTTAATGAAATGGGAGTCGCAGGACATTTCACAATGCGTTTTACTGATGACAATCGAGATGCACTCAGGTTAGGCTTTGTAATTATAGACAGTGAGCAACGCGGAAAAGGGTTCGGCAAAGAAATGCTTAATCTGGCAATCAGATTTGCTTTTGAATTTGTCAGGGTAAGTAAAATCACTTTGGGAGTTTTTGAGAATAATTCAGTTGCTATACAGTGCTACAAATCCTGCGGATTCAAAGAGGTATCCATACAAAATACAGAAAGTTATTTATGCATGGGAGAAACGTGGAATTGTATTGAAATGGAACTGACACAACATTAATATCAAAAATAGTGTAGGCAATATATGACAAATTTGTTAAATTTAGATGGTTTGAGGCGACGAGCCCTGATATGCCGCCTCAAATCCTGCCAGCCCAGCCACCGGCGCAGCATTGAGTTCAAATAAATGAAGCAGGAGAGCCATTCTTTGACATCTGCAGCCGGGAACAGCTTTCATACGGTCTACGGCAAATTTCTCTCTATGTGCTTTTATATCCCTGCCATAAGGTGTACCGTCATATTCTGCCGCCTACTTTTCTGCTTTTACTTTGCGTTATGCTAACTTCATCGCTTTTTTCGCTGCTTTGCCTTTTCTTTCTTCATCGTACACCATTCTTTCCCAATATAATTCTGAAATTTCTCGTTCGGCTGTTTCGAGCGTGTTCCATTCTAATACAAATAAAAAGCGAAATCTCGTCTTGTTTCTGCATACAGGACACAATAGCCACTTTTCCTGCTTCATGCTGACACCTCCTGCTGTT
>CAMUHN010000025.1 GCA_947088675.1 uncultured Roseburia sp. | reverse complement strand
TGAGACTTAGTTGTTCTTAGCGAAACGCCCTCTGGCGTAAGCTTTAGAACTTCTTTTCACACTTACCTGCATGTTGCAGCTTCGCTGCATTTCATATCTGTTCGGAGAATCCCCTGCTTTTGGGGATTCTCTGGTGTGAGACTTAGTTGTTCTTAGCGAAACGCCCTCTGGCGTAAGCTTTAGAACTTCTTCTCACACTACATACTTGCCAGCAACGCTGCAATTTCATCCGGCGTCATCATTTTATTCGGATTGGATAAATCCGGCGCTTTCGGTTTCACTGCAGGCTGCGGGTTTGCTGCCGCAGGTTTTACGGTTGGCTTAGCAGCTGAAACGTCAACATTTACTGTCTGATTTTGTGCCGCCTCACTTTCTTTCACTGCTGCCGGTTCTTCTCTTGACAACTCTTCGGAAAGACTGATCTGATCGTTCAGAGACGTCTTTTCTTCCGTTCCGATATTCAAATCCAGATCCTGCAGACTTGCAAGCAGTGAATCAACTTCCTTTTTTGATTCTTTATAGGAATCAGACGATATAAATTCTGGAACAGGCTCCTCTGAATCCACAATAAGTTCTTCTTCAAAAGGTATTTCTTCCAGGCTTTCTGTTTCTCCCATCAGAGGTATTTCTTCCAGGCTTTCTGTCTCGCCCGTCAACGGCATTTCTTCCAGACTTTCTGTCTCGCCCGTCAACGGCATTTCTTCCAGACTTTCTGTCTCCCCTGTCAACGAACTCTCTTCTGCCTCACCGACAGATGAATGATCAGCAGAAGACAATACGTCACCGATTGACGATATCTCCTTATTTGATGACAGCTCACCAACCGACTGCATATCCGTTGCAGCAATTATACGATCAGACTCCGATACAACTGCTTCTGATAAATTTTCAGACATTGTTTCCGGCATTACGGAATCGGCTTCCGCTTTCAAATCAGCAGCGTCATTTACTGCTTCATCCACTGACAGATCAACCGCATTCGACAACGGTTCCGCAGCAGTATTGAGAATCTCATTTCTTTCATTGTCTGTATCTGCTGGTATGATTGTTCTTTCTGTTGATTTCAGTTCCGGGGAAATTTCCGCATTCAAAGCGGATACTCTGTCTGCAATCGTATTTGTTTCCTGTCGAATGGAATCCTGAATACCGCTCTGCAGTTGACTGATGCTGCCAATTGCATCTGCAATCTCTTCTTTGATCATTAACTCAATTCGACCAAGAGCGTCTGCCATCTCTCTCTGTCCGGCTTCCAGTTCTTCCATTTTCTTTTCTCTTACATCTTCCGAAAGCGCTTTGCTTTCATCTGCGGACTCACCTGTTTTTTCCTCTGTAGAACCAGACATGTTCCCGTTTTCCGGAATCCGCTGTTCTAATGCATCCATCTTATCCAGCAACTGGTCATTAGAGTCCAAAAGCGCATCTGTATTTTCTCTGATTCTGTTGATGGTAAGTTTCGCTATTGCTTTTTGTGCCGTTATAATCTGTTCTGACGGCAGCTTGGAGTACTCTTCTATCTGATGCAGTTCATCCTCAAACTTACGCTGCATCAGGAAAAAAGCCTTTTCGGATTTCAACAGCGCTTCCAGATATGCTTTTGTTTCCTGCCGGTTTTTCTCCATTTCCTGAAAAACAGAACGCACAAAAAAATAGATCCAGATCAGCATCAATGCTGTCGTCCCTGTAATTCCAAGGACATTTGCCGGTTTGTTCAGCAAAATATACAGATCCATTGCAAAGAGTGCGGCCGCTAATATCAGTGAAACTGCTGCAGCCATAAAATTTCGATTATCTTTTTGTTTTGATGTGCTCTCTTTCTTCATACGTGACCATACCTTTCCAGACCTGCCAGGTTTATAAAAGGATAAATGTTTACAGCAATCGTTTGCACGTTGTCTATCCTTTTATGATTACAGGTATGCATTTATTTTAGCATACTATATCTTAGAATAAAACAGGTTTTTCAGGAATTTTCAAGTTATTTTGCTTCTTATTGTAATTTTTCCTGAACAGATACAGTCTTTTTTTTCCTGCTATTGCGCATATTTAATCAAAGTTTCCCGGATTGCCCCTTTTTTCGCAATCAGTTCATTAAAATAAGAAACTACTTTGTCTGCGATACCGACTTCAAACAAATTAACGCCAAATATTTTGTTATTTTCCAAAATCGGTCTAAGCTGATCTGCCGAAACCGTATCCCCAAGTTTGATTCCGTTCACATAAGGCCTCACTGTATCAATCAGTGGATCCGGACTTAAATCAAATGATTTGCCATTATCATCAAATGCCATCAAATAACGGAGCCATCCTGCAAAAACCAGAGGAATCAGCTTCAGATCAGCTACTCTTAAATGATCGGACGACTGGTAGGCAGCAATCGTCCTCCCAAAACGGATTGCCAGTTTTTGTGAAGTATCGGTTGCAATACGCTGCGGCGTATCCGGCATAAATGGATTCGGTATTCTGATATTTAATACAGTATCAATAAACTCTTTTGGATTAATAATACCCGGGTCCACTACAACCGGAAGCCCTTCCACATATCCGATTGTTTCCACAAGTTTTTTTAATTGCGGATCTTTCATCTCATCGGAAATTTTGCGATAACCAAGGATACATCCAAAGACTGCAAGAGTTGTGTGAAGCGGATTTAAGCAAGTGCATACTTTCATCTTTTCCACTTTATCAACAGTTTCTCTGTCAGCAAACATCACACCGCCTTCTTCCAGTTTGGGCCTGCCGTTCGGAAATGTATCTTCTATTACAAGATATTCACACTCTTCCGCATTGACAAACGGTGCAACATATGTGTGTTTTGATGTAATGACAGGTTCTGCGTCCTCCACGTCGTCTTCCCTTAAAATGCTTTCTATGGATGCATCCGGCCGGGGCGTGATCTTATCAATCATTGTCCACGGAAACGCCACTTTATTCTTATTGTGAATATAATTGACAAATTCCTGCTCAACCAGTCCATGTTCATTCCACTCTGATGCAAACGATTCAATTGCATGAAATAATTTGTCGCCATTGTGAGAACAGTTGTCCATACTGACCATTGCAATGGGCTTTTCTCCGGCACAGAAGCGTTCATATAACAGCGCAGCAACTTTTCCCATATAACTTTTTGGTTTTATTGGTCCGTGTTCAAAATCATAGGAGATATCCGGCAGGATTTCTCCTTTTGCATTCGCAAGGCTGTATCCTTTCTCTGTAATCGTAAAACTGGCCATTTGAAGCGAATCTTTTGCAAAAATATCTTTCAATCGTCCAAATTCTTCACTGTTTTCTGTGTCGAGCGCCAAAGATTCAAAAATACTTCCAACCACTGTCTTTTCCACAGTACCGTCGGATTTTAATGTGACAAGAATACTGTAATCGTCATGCGGACGATTCATCTTTTCTACAATTTCGTAATCATATCCTTCCGCTACAATCAGTCCCCTGTTCAAAACTCCTTTGTTTAATAAATTTTGTACCACGTTTGCCTGGTATGCACGAAACAGATTTCCTGCTCCAAAATGAATCCAAAACGGAGCGTCTTTCGTCTCCTTTATTGCTTTTTCCCGGTCAAATTCTGGTAATGCATATCCCGCACGCTCCCATGCCGCTTTATCCTTCAAACCCTGATTGTTTAATTTCATACCAATCCCCCCTGTTTTGCGCTTTTTTCAATTGCTTCCCATAAGCCGTTTAAATAAGCTGCGCCTAATGCCCTGTCATAAAGTCCATATCCCGGCATTGCAACTTCATCCCAGATCATTCGTCCGTGATCCGGCCTGATAGGACCTTCGAATCCAATCTCATACAACGCTTTCATAATCTCATACATATCAAATGTTCCGTCAGAGGAAAGATGCGCTGCTTCCTCAAAATTGGTCGGCGTAATAAATTTTAAATTTCGAACATGTGCAAAATGTATTCTGCCTTTTAGCGACCGAATCATATCCGGCAGATCATTTTCCAGATTTGTACCATAGGAACCGGAACAAAACGTCACACCGTTATGAGGATTATCTACCATATGCATCATACGTAAAATATTTTCTTTATTGATTATAATACGAGGAAGCCCAAATACGCTCCATGCCGGATCATCCGGATGAATGGCCATATTGATATTATATTGATCGCAAACCGGCATAATACGTTCCAGAAAATATTTTAGATTTTCAAATAATTTTTCGTCGTCTATCTCACGGTACATCTCAAATAACTCTTTTACATGAGCCATACGCTCCGGCTCCCAGCCAGGCATAACGGTTCCGTTCATATCACCGGCAATAGATTCAAACATTTTTTCCGGATTGATTGCATCCACTGCTTCCTGCGTATAAGCAAGCACGGTCGACCCGTCGGGTCTCACACGCGCAAGTTCCGTTCTTGTCCAGTCAAAAACCGGCATAAAATTATAACAGACAAGATGAATCTCTTCCTGCCCCAGATGTTCAAGAGTCTGAATATAGTTGTCAATATATTGATCCCGATCTGAAGATCCGGTTTTTATTGCATCATGTACATTGACACTTTCTATACCCGATAAACGGAGTCCTGCCGCTTCCACCTCTTCTTTCATTGCACGGATACACTCCCTCGCCCACACTTCTCCCGGCTGCGTATCATATAATGTTGTAATTACTCCGGTTACTCCCGGAATCTGACGAATCTGTTTGAGCGTTACCGTATCAAACTTTGCTCCATACCATCTCAATGTCATTTCCATTATCAGTCTTCCTCCTTCTCATATTTAATAATAATTTTCCCCAATCATAAAATATTATTATTTCTTATCATAACACACTTTCTGAAAAAGTATCCGTTTTCAGATCAATTCAATAATAATTTACAGTTTTAATTAATATTTTACCCATTATTTTCCAGAAACTTGCTCCAATTACATATCGTGCATATTGTCCCACAGAGTTCCAGGAAAACAAAAATGCTGTGGAATATAAAATTCCACAGCATTTCTGTTTTTTATTGCGCTTTTACATAAAAATGATTTCGGTTATTTTTATTTTGTTCCCATGACGGATAGATAATTTTATCTTTTTGATCCCGATCGGAACTCATACGAACCATTCCGTCTTTATTTTTTAATAAAATACTCTGTTCCTGCCTGCTTTTTCTACTTGATACAGGCTGATTTCTTTCTCTGTTGTCCTGATCAAGCTTTCGGTAATCCGATATGGTATCGGTTGATCTTTTGATCGCTTTTCCCATATGACGGCTGATATTATTAATTTTTTCCTGCAAAGCCGCTTTTTCTTCATCCGAACCTGCCGTACGCAATTTTCCCTGCAGATCTGTTCTGATTCCGCGCAAATGATCCATTTGCTGATCAGTAGCAGAAAGTGTAACCATTACTCCCGATTCTGCACTTCCCAGTCCCGAAACAGACTCTGTGGGCTGTGACGCCGTGTTATCCTGTTCTGTTGAAGACTCATTCACCGCTTCCTGCTGTTGTTCGGCCGCTTTCTGCTGCTTTTCAATCTCATGCTGCCTTAACTGCTTATTCAGATTCTGTATCTGCTCCTGAATCTTTTGTTTTGCATTTGCTTTCTGCTCACTGGACATTTCCGTATCGCTGTCCAAATCCTCCATCTTATCCTGAAGTCTCGATATCTGCTGCTGAATCTCTTTTTCATAACTGTCCTGCGTAGTCTGGTTAAAAGAAACCGGATTATTTGCAGGAGTATTTATTCCTGTAACATTCATAGCGACCCCCCTTTTCTTATTTTCCGATAAAACAAAGCAGACAAGCCCACATCAACTCCCAGGCCAGCTTCGCTGGTTTTTTCCTCAATCATGAGGGACTTGAACGATTTGCCGCGCTCGAGTGGTGTCGTTCACGGCTAATTTCAACTCCGCGAGGTGCGCATCCTGCCCAGAGAGCTTTTTATCTTATAGGAAATTCTGTACTTTCAAACGTGAATGCAACAAGGTTTTTCCTATAAGATAAAAAACGCCGTAACTGTGCAGTTACGGCATGATAACGTCGCTAAGAGGATTTGAACCTCCGGCCTACCGCTTAGGAGGCGGTCGCTCTATCCAGCTGAGCTATAGCGACTTTTATGTGAAATCTGCCGTTTTTGCAGACTACCCATCCATTTAAATATATCTTTTACGTCTTTTTAGTTTACCATATAACGGATGATTTGTCAAAAACAATTTATAATTTGTCTTCTCTAAACCAATTCTTTATAAAGTGCGACTCCCTGCATCCAGATATCGCCTTTAAAACGTCTTCCTACCTGCGGCTCTCCCAATAAATCTTTCTGATTAATACAGAGACAAAAAACCATATTATTGCATTTGATTTCAAGACGATATATTTTCTCTCCGGAAAGACGATTCTCAACAAGATCAAAATCAAGTATCTGGCCCATGATTGTATATTGATCATTTTCAACGCCATATGGCATAAAATAAGTATTGATAATACTTAAGATATCCTCGTCCATATATCTTCTGGACAGCATATAAAACATATCCATATCTCCAATTCCCATATGTTCCGGCAATAACTCGTTTCCGTCCCCTGCTGTCATAAAATAGCTTAATTCTCTGCATTCACTTAATATTTTCTCGGCGCGCTCCTGCGCCTCTGAACTGATTGGGAGCAGAATTTTTCCCTCGGTGGAAAGCGCGCCTAACTTTGCGCCGTTGATCTGCTTCTCATGGGCAGGCCTGTCCAATCTGTTTAAATATTCCGCAACATTCTGCAGATAGAAAATCAGAGTAACGCTCAATCGCATTTCCTCGCAAATTCCGGCATATGCCTCTTTTTCCGCGTATTTCTCTACATCAATGGATTCCAGTGTTGATATTTTGGATCCATGGATATACGGATAATAATAATCTACTTCGATTGTTCCGTCTTTTGCAGTCGTTCCCCGTAAAGTCACTCCAAATGAATCGCCAAATTCTCCGGATATTTCCAGAAACTGATTTCCTTCTGAATCTATTGCAGTTTTACTGACAGTCGGATCATCCGCAATTTGTCTGCAAATCTCTTTAAACTCTTCTTTTTTCATATTTGAAAAGCCAACTGCTCTTAAAAATTTATGCATAACTCAACCAAGCCCTTCCAAAACCATATTAATCTATTTCTGAATTACCGTCTTCTTCCTCTATCTCATCCAGGAACTTAATAACAGGACAATCTGACCGATTTGTCTGTTCTGTTACAACCCCTGTCTTGTCTCCATGATTGATAATCGTGCCGGTCGGAAAATGAGCAACCATTCCGCAAAAAGCTTCTGCCACCCTGGCATCATACAAAGTCCCACAATTTGAGTCAATCAAATGGATTGCTTCACCTATATCCTGTGCGACGCATTCCATGCCGGAGATCAGACAGTCAAATGTGTCGCATACCTGAATAATCAGACATTCTATTTCTTTTGATCTTTGCTTAAGCGGATATCCGGATCCATCTGTTTTTTCATGATGGGAAAGAACCATCTGTTTTGCAGTATCACTGAGCCATACTGCACTCTCTAACGCTGAATATCCCAGGATTGTATGTTTTTTCAATTCAAAAATTTCTGCCGATACATGATCCTCTTTTCTGAAATCTTTGTATGGTACTGTAACATAACGCAGTCCAAGATCATGCAGCAGACATCCCTGTCCTATTTCGATTATTTTATCTTCCGGAAGTTCCAGTCTCTTTCCAACACAGATGGAAAGAGCCGTTACCATAAAAGTATGTTCATATAAATTGCCATCATGCGGTTCTATATCAAATACAACGCGTTCTTTCATATCCGGCAGATCCATAATAAGTTGTTTTGACAACTCTGTAACCTGTCTGAGCGAATCATTGCCATGGTAAATATCACGATAAATATGTCCCTCTAAAATCCTGCGAATTTTTTCCACATATTCCTTTTTTTTATCCTCCTGCATAATCAGATGCGGCCTTTCGTAAGGCTCATATTGATCTTGTACGGAAATGGTACTGATGCCAAAATCAAACAGTAACTTCAGATATTCCTGTTTTAATACGGTATTGCTTTCGATCAATATTTCATTTTCCGTTTTGTATACAGGTTCGGATAAGATCTCACCGCCCTTTAAATATTTCACTTTTTTTTTCATAGACACATTCTCTCCGCACAAAATTTATTAGACTTATTTTGATTCCATAGCACGTTCCAAAGCTTCCTTTTCTTCTTCCGATAAAATAATTGGCGAGTTGCCATCCACAATTTCTTTAATATAGGTATAGCAGCCTTCTCTGGTATGCATTGCACTGATAATAAATCCATTGTTTTTTACATCGAGCATTGCCAGTGAAAAACTTAATTTTCCCCCCATCTCATGAAATGCATCATATTTGACCAATCCCATTTTCTGGTATGTTTTTTGCATCACATAATTAACTTTCTGAATCCCCTGCCTGTTATCTTCATTTGACTGCATTAACGCGTCGACCTGTTTTAATCTTTCTTTTAACAGATCCTCCAGGCTCATGGCATCTTTTCCTGTCATAAAAATCTTATAATTCTTTTTTAATCTTTTCATCTGTACTATATTAATAATATACAGGATAAAAAGCAATAATACAACAACTGTAAGTCCAATTATTACATAATCCGATTCAAATCCTAAGTATCTTGCAATCATAGAAATCCTCCTGTCAGTTTAAAACATGTGTTCTATTTTTGGATAGAATTCATCATGTCCATAATCCGATCCAATTCATCCATTGAGTAATATTCAATTTCTATTTTTCCTTTGTTTGCATCTTTTTGGTGAATCAATACTTTTGTTCCGAGAATTGCTTTCATTTTCTCTTCCAGATCATGAAAAACGGCGTTCATAGCCGGATCGTTTCCTTTTACAGGTTTTTGTGTCTGCTGCTGCACAAGCTCCTGCTGAAGTTTCTTTACAAGCTTCTCAGTATCTCTGACATTTAATTTCTCATCAAAAATACGCTGTGCAGTGGCATATTGTTTTTCAGAATCCTCAATACCAAGTAGGGCGCGCGCATGCCCGGTTGAAATCATATCGTCAATCACCATCTGCTGCACTTTCTCATTTAATTTTAACAGACGCATTGAATTTGTAACCGCAGTACGGCTTTTTGATACGCGTTCCGCCACTTCATCCTGTTTTAAATGAAATTCTTCCAGAAGACGTTTATATGCCAAAGCTTCCTCAATAGGATTTAAATTTTCACGCTGAATATTTTCGATCAGTGATATTTCAACAACTTCCTGTTTTGTAAGATTTTTAATGATTACAGGTACTTCTTTTATACCTGCCATCTTTGCGGCGCGCCATCTTCTCTCTCCGGCAATAATCTCATAATAGTCTTCTTTATTCTGAACCAGCAGTGGCTGTAATACGCCAAACTGTCGGATTGACTCGGATAATTCCGTCAGAGAATCTTCATCAAAATTTTTTCTTGGCTGATCACGATTTGGTTCGACTTTATTAATATTGACAAGAACTCCGTCTTTCGCTTCCTGTGTTTCATCGGTTGAAGCGCTGCCCGCTGTTTCCGATTTTACGCTGGGGATTAAACTGTCTAATCCCTTTCCCAGACCACCTCTTTTTACCGCCATCTCAGGATTCTCCTCTCTCCATTACTTCCTTAGCCAGAGAACGATAACTCTCTGTTCCGGCTGATTTTGAATCATAAAGATTGATTGGAAGTCCATGTGACGGAGCTTCCGCCAAACGAATATTTCTTGGTATCAGTGTATTATAAATTTTTGCATCCAAATTGGAACGTACATTATCAACAACCTGATTTGACAGATTTGTTCGAACATCATACATGGTAAAAACGACGCCGTCAATCACCAAATTTGAATTCAGACGCTGCTGAACAAGATCTATCGTATGGATCAGCTGGCTTAATCCTTCCAGTGCATAATATTCGCATTGTATCGGAACAAGAACAGAATCTGCAGTCGTCATTGCGTTAATCGTCAGCATATTTAATGACGGAGGACAGTCGATAATAATAAAATCATAATCTTCCCGAATATAATCCACAGCATTTCTTAAGATATTTTCTTTATCCGGTATTCCTAACAGTTCGATTTCAGCTCCCGCAAGATCAACGTTGGAAGGAATGATTTTTAATCCGTCCACAACCGTATCTGTCATACTGTCTTTAATGGAGCATTCATCCAGCATTAATTCATACACCGTATTTTCAACCCCGTCCTTTTCCACACCCAGGCCGCTTGTCATATTTCCCTGCGGATCAAGATCAATCGTTAAAACTTTTTTTCCTGCTTCGGCAAGACAAGCTGATAAATTAATGGCAGTTGTTGTTTTCCCTACTCCGCCTTTTTGATTTGCAATTGCTATAATTCTACTCATAACGATTTTCTATTCCTTTCGCTTTTAATCACAAAATACATTATAACACTACCATAATTAAAATACCATAGTCTATCTATTTCATACAAAATATTTTTTTGATTCTTCTCTCCGTTTAACATAACACACAAAATAAACAGAACTGTTTTAAATTGTCACCAGACCATTTTTAATTGCAAATACAGCCGCCTGCGTTCGATCTGTTACATTAATTTTTTTAAAAATGTTAGAAATATGATTTTTTACAGTACGTTCACTGATACTTAATTTTTCTGCAACTTCTTTGTTATACATACCAACAGTAAGCAATTTCAAAACTTCAATTTCTCGTTTTGTCAGACTCTCCAACATGACAGCGTCAGAGTTCTTTTCAATCATTTTTGCATTTAGTGCGGGAATTAAAGCAGGCTGAATATAATCCTGACCATTTACAATACAATTGATTGCTTTCTTTAATTCATTTGATTCCGAATCTTTCAGCAAATATCCATTTGCGCCTGCTTCTACTGCTTTCATTAAATATTCGACTTCATTATGTACTGTCAGCATCAATATTTTATACTTCTTTTTTTCTTTTCTAATTTCCTCCAAAACCTGCAATCCATTTTTTTTTGGTAAATTTATGTCCAACAATAAAACATCAGGCACAATTGTTTTTAATTTATTCAGACATTCCTCCCCGTCACTTGCCTCTTCAATTACTTCAAACTCTCCCTCCAACTCTAATAGTTGTTTTAATCCTTCACGAATCATAGAATGATCATCTGCAATCATTAATTTAACCGCCATAATTTTCCCCCTGAAGTTTTTCTTATACTGTCTTCTTTCTCTCAGTCGGTATTGTTACCTCTATTGTTGTTCCTTTCTTTTCTTCTGTTTTAATCGTCAAATTTCCTGACAACAGATATACCCTCTCTTTCATCATTGCCAGTCCAAATCCGGAGTTATCATTTACATTGACGGCATTCATTTTATTTTTGTCAAATCCATTGCCATTATCCGATATATGAATAGAAATATAATCCGTTTCATAAGTAAGTAACACCTGGATTACGGTCGGATTGGCATGGCAAAGCGCATTGCTGCATGCCTCCTGAATAATCCTCAGTATTGTAATTTCCACAACAGACGGCAATTGATAAGGATCTCCCTTTAATTCAAACCCTATTATCTTTCTGGATGTTTTTAATTCCAGTTTTTCCAGCACTCGTTTCACTGCTGCTTCCAGTCCAATGTCATCATATAACATAGGACGCAAATTATAGATCATATTTCTGGTATCCGTAATAATTTCACGAAGAAATTTTGTCATAGACGCAAGCTCCAGTTTACAACGAACCGGATCCATTTCTACCAGCTTACTGCAAAGTTCAGTTTTATGAATCAGACTTGTTAAATTCTGAACTGTATCGTCATGCAACTCTCTTGATATTCGTTGTCTTTCTGTTTCCTGTATTTCTAACATATGGAAACGATACAACTCTTCCTTCTCATCACTGATTCCACGCTGAAGCGTTTCTTTCTCCGAAATCATATCTGTTATATTCTGAATCAGAGACTCCATTTCCTCTATTTTACGATTATATTTTTCTTTTTTTTCTTCTTCCGTCCTGATATAGGACAAAATAGACCTTCTCTCTTTTTCAAGTTCCTGAATTCGTTCTCTGCTTTTTGACTGATTTGCCCTTGGTGCAAACAGATCATAATTCAGATCTTCTTCTTCCTGCATCATTTGATATAATTTTTCATTTTCTTTTTCTTTTAACTGTAATGCAGCTAAATTTTTTTCCGTTTGTTCTTTTTCGAGAAAAAGATCATTTTTTAAATTTTTCAGATAATCTACTATCATAATAATCCTCCATTCCGAAAACATTTACATTCGAGAAAGCACAGGGAAAATCTGCATATACAGTCTCTGAGGTCAGATCAATACCTGTTTGTAACATTCCCGGCAAATATAGCAATGTGAACAAGTTCACATGTAAAAAATACAAATTAATTCAAATATCAAACACACCTGTCAATCTTGCTTTAAATATAATGCGGTCTGGGTTCATTTTTCCGTATATGTTTCACGTGAAACATTTTTTTGTTTTCTATTATATCAAAAATACATTCTATTAATTTCATTTTTTTTCAGAGATATAATTTTTTGGAAATAACAAACTTAATTTACAAATATGATATTATAATATTTAATAATGCAAATATAAAAGTCAAATCTACTTCGTATTGTATAATATTCATTCAAAAAATGTTTCACGTGAAACATTTTAGATTTTATATAGTATCACTAAATGCAGAATGGCAGTATCTTACCTGTTTATCAAAAAAATTAATACCAAAATTAGTTTTTAATTTTGTATTTCTTCTCGCAGAATCAAAAACATCTATACCAGACAAATTGTTTAAATAAATATCGATAAACAATATAAATGCGAATATCCACTTCTGCCAATATTACGTAAGAATAACATAACTATATTAAAATTGTTTCATAACATAAACAGTTCTATAAACTGGAATTTGTATCAGCTTTGCAGATATTCAATCAGTTTAATTGCATATTCATCGCTATGTTCGTGTAAATACTGCCCATGTCCCATATATTCGATCTCTATATCTATTATAGCAGACAGATATTTCTTTAACAAGGTAACACTCTTCCTTGGATATTGCTCATTTGAGCCTCTCCAGAACAAAATAACCCCCTTGTAATTTCTTATACTTTCAGGAATATGATACCTATACACAAATTCACACGCATTTTTTATAGTATTTGAAGTGATACCCGTATAAAGCATTTCGATAATACTGTTGTTATCTTTTCCCATAACGGCGTCCATCATAAATTTAGGGATTGCTTTTCCGTTTTGAATCCGCTTGATTGCTTTGCAGAATATATATTCATATGGCTTTGTCAACAAGCCCATCTTTGTCAGAAACGCCGCATCCAAATGTGTTTTAGCGACATTAACATTGCCTCTTCCAATAATTTCAACAGCCATTGTTGCTCCCATAGAAAATCCAGACAGACAATACAAATTACCAGATAGATTATTTATTATGTAATTTTCTATCTCGTCGCAATTGTTCTTAAGACTGACAAGTTCATCTGTTCTTTCACTGTGACCATCCACTTCTGCCAATATCACATAATAATCTGACAAATATTTTATAATTGGTTCATAACAAAGCATTGCTGTAGAGGCCATTCCATGTATAAATAGTATTGACTTATTATTTTTATTTCCAAAACATAAGAAATTCAAATCACTTGTCTCCCATAAAAGTCAATTTATATATTTAATTATAAAATCTTTATCCGCCATTTACAATGTATAATACTAAGAGAAAATAAAATGTTTCACGTGAAACATATTATTTTCTCTGTTTACCAACCAGTACAAATCTTCCATTTTCTGTCTGATAAGAACAGGTACTAAGAGTAATAAAGGAGTCTCCAAACTCTGCTTTCATTCCCGTGTCATACAATGCCCTGTCCATTATATTTTTATAAAAATATTCAAATTGTTCTTGACTCTCTGCCTGATAAAATTCATAATATTTAAACTCATCTTCCTCGTCATATAAATTTATTTGAAAAGCAGCCACAATATCGTAAATTCGTAACTCGGAAAAAGTATAAAAATGTATTTCAGAATGTTCTTTATAATAGTCTTCACTTTCAAATTTATCTAATGTACCAAACATAGCGCCATCTTTCATATTATGTCCATACACAATAAAATTTGTTTCTGGATTCTCAATATTAACAAAATTTTTCACAAACAGGCAGCCATATTTATTTTTCTTTCTATAAAAACTGTGTTCCAGATAATAGTCGTTATCTTCCGACTGCATCACAGGATAGTCAATCTCTGTCCCATCAATTGTCAGCCATCCTCTGAGATCGGAATTTATCCGATAGAGTTCCATATACTGATCTGTAAAATGAAATTCAGTTGACTGTATATGCTCCCTATCATTATGACTGGTTTCTGAATCGTTTGTTTCGGTAAGCTCGTGAAGTCTCTCCTGCTCTGCCTTATGTACTGATGAGAAATACAAGTCACGAACAATCTGAAACATACAAACTGCCATAATAATAAGAAGCAATACTCTTACAATTCGAAATTTTTTTTTATTTTTCATAGATACCTTTCCATCCAACATTCCACCTTTTTGCCAGATGATAATATCCCAGAACAAAAAATATCACCACAAATGCTAACAATTTGCGCAAGCTTTTTCCTTTCTCTGCCCAACAAAGCAGTTGACCAATTATTTTATCTTTTCTTTCTTCAGATGTGACAGCAAAATGACAGAAATCTCTTTCTGCATGAAAGCAAATAAACAGATAAGTGAAACCTGCAATAATAAATATTACTATATACACACCTGTCTGCGTCGAATCGCCAGTCTGCGGCTCTTCCTGTAAATTATTTTCCGGTACATCATTTTGCTGTAATGATGTTGAAGTCGTCACTATATGATTTTTTATTTTTTCCTCTTTTTTTAATATAGTAATAGAAATCTGTACCGTATTTTGATTACCGGCATGGTCAACTGCGGTTACAGAAAATTGATGTTGTCCTGCATCTCTGATGTCGACACTAAAATAATAGGAATCTACCATACCATCTGTAAATTCTTTATCCGGTATCTTATATTTTGTTCCGTCTATCTGATACATAATACTCTTAATTTCACTGGTGATTCCATCATCGTTTACATCATCATGTACTTCGATATCCAAAACAGTATTCTGATAAAATGGTTTGGTTAAATTTCCATTTTCAGATGTAATAATGATATCAGGTGCATTATCCTCAACAATAATCCCTCCATCTTCTGCAACAAGACATTTCTCTGCAGAAACATTTCCCGCCTGATCAGAACAGGTAAGATAAATACTTCCTTTAAAATCAGCTTCAATCACTACAATCGCATACGCTGATACTGTCTGTGTCCGATTATCCGCCAATTTTACAAAACCGCTGCTTTTCTTTAATTTTGTATCCTCATAAATTAATTCAGCAATACCTGTCGAAGTATCTCCGCTCTCAGACAGCAAAGTATATTCCGCAAGATCCGCTCCACTGCCCTCCTCGATAATCGGTACTGTAAGTATAAGACTTTCTTTCTTAATAATCCAGTCGAAAAAGTTATCATATCCTGATTCAATTTCAGTATCCATCAAAACAGGGGCTGTCTCATCTTCCCATTTTGCATATAGAATTACAAGATTCTGATCTGTATTTTGCTCCACCGTTTCCGAAAAATTCCAATAATTTTCATTCATACCAGCAGCATCAGTATACCAACCTTTAAATGTATATCCTCTCCTGACCGGATCCTCTACTTCTTTTACAAAATCCCCATAACGTACAGTCTGAGCCAACGGAATATTTCCATTGGCGCCGTTTAAATCAAAACTTACGCCATAAAGCATTCTGTCATAATAAACTTTTAAAATAAGACTGTCATCATTTGTTATCACACCGGATAATTGGTTCAGCGGATTAGTTTTATTTTGTATAAATCCAACATATTGTTTTGTGTCTGCAGTAACTGTATCCTCTATACGGCCTGTCTCCTGCACCCGCTCAGATAATGTATAGCCATCTCCGGTAAGATTCTGTTTATAGTGTTCCACATAATAACTATAAATTCCACCAATCGTTATTTTTATCTCTCTTGCTGTTTTGTTTCCGGCATGGTCGAGCGCAGATACCAGAATTTTATGCTGCCCGTCTCCGACAACCGGAATTTCAAAAGAATAGGAAGAGACTATTTCATCCTCAAAATTAATCTCGCCAGGCTGTCCTTCATCTACCTGATAAGTAATCAAAGAGATGCCGCCGGAAATACCGCTTTCATCAACATCATCTTCAATAAATACATCAAGAATCATTTCTTTTTCAAAAAACTCAGAAATATCTCCGTCCTTTGAAGAAAAAGTAATTTTTGGTGCTCTGTTTTCCACGATAACACCGCCGCTTGAAGTAATTGTATTCTGAAGCGACACATTGCCCGCCCTGGTCAGTACAAGTCAGTACAATTTTTCCCTTAAAATCTTTATTAACTGAAATCTCTGCTGCTGTATTATCATCATTTTCACGAAAAACAACAGTTCCAACAAAATCGCTTAGATTGGGATCATCTTTTTTAATATGAATCATTTCAGTAGAATCCACATTTTCACTGTTTTCATCATCCAAATCTCCGTAATTTAGAGTTCCGGACGACTGTTCTCCCTGTTCTGATAAAAAGGTATAATCCAGACTTTTTATACCGCTTCCTTCTTCAACAAGCGGAACTGTAATGATTAAACTTTTCTTACGGATCACCCAATCAAGCAGATTCTTATGTCCTTCGTTATACGAAATATCCAGAAAAACAGGGGCAATATCATCAATCAACTGTGCATAAAGAACTATATCAGAGTGAAATTCCTGTATCGAATCCGATTCATAAGAAATTCCGGATCCATTCTCTTTTGTATTCCAACCAAGAAAATGATATCCCTTTTTCTCTGTCTGAGAGGCAATCTGGAATTTCGGATAACTCATACTGATTTCCTGATGCACATTGGCATATGCCATCCCTTTTTCTTCCGGAACAGGTTCTGTCCCCTCCGGTATCCTGTAGGAAACAGTAATTTCTTTCTGATAAACTGCAAAAAATTCGGTATCCCCTTTCAGAGAAACTGTTTCCTGTACTCCAATTTCCGGCTGGTAAGATTCGACGTCCGTACTCCAACCGACTGCAGTCCAGCCCGGTATCTCCTCCGGAATCTGTGTGACTACAACAGTCTGTTTATCAGAATCGTTTATGATCACTGTCTCAGATTTATTTGTACACATCTCCCCGGAATAAAAGGAAACAGTAACTTTATCCTGTTCTTCCAGAACTGCATAAAGCGTAAGATCCTCTTTGATTGTGATAACTTCGCCCGGCTGATAAGATTCGCCTGTTCCGTCACTTTTTGTATTCCACTCAAGAAAACGCATGTCTCGTTCTGTCCATGCAGATGCAATTGTAAAATCAGCAGATTGATAGCCGATTTCCTGATGTACATTGGCATAACACAATCCCGTCTGCTGTGTGATGACCTCATCTGAATCCGGTTTTTTATAAGTTATGACAACATCTTTTTTATAAGCTGCATAAAATTCGGTATCCGCCGTAATTTCCATATCCTGTTCCGCGGCGATTGCTCCCGTATATTCGTCTGTCCTCAAACTCCAGCCAAGAGTATCCCAGCCATCCATATTCTCCGGAATCAGAGTTCGAATCACTCCGCAATTTGTCTGTTCTTCAATCTTTACTTTCTCTGTTATTTTGTTACAATTTTCGCCTGAATAAAAAGAAGTGTTAAACATCTTCCCTTCCTCAAATATAGCATAAAGACTGATATCCTCCGTTATTTCAAATGTATCGCCTGCCTGATAAAAAGTGCCGCTTCCATCCGGTTTTGTATTCCAGCCCAGAAAGCTATGATCTTTTTTGCTCAATCCGTCGGCTGAACGTACAACAGGAAAATCTCCGCTTTTATATTCGGTATCGTCTGTTACAGTCTTTCCCTCAGCCCCATTGTTCACATAGGTCACAAAAAGCCCATATCCCGGATTCTTTTCTGATATGACAACCTGATTTGTCTCCCTGTTTAAAACGGCATACCACTTTTTATCCCCATCAGATGTATCAATAAAATTTATTTTTTTCATATCTCGCTCATGAAGCAGCGTATAATCTAAACCTTCCGCAATAACATAACCTTCCACAGGCGATACATATATCCGGACAGGATAACTTAAGGTCCCACTTATCCATATTTTTCTTGGCGTATCATTTTGTTGATCCAGATAAATCCCGTCTGTTCCGGAACTTTCTGTCCCGTCGCCGCAATACTGCGCGTTACCGGCAATTACAAGTGTTGTAGAATCTTTATTTACAGAAGAATTCCAAATAGCCCCACTTCCCTCATAACCGCTCCATGTACTGGTATTCCCTTTAAAGTATCCGCCATAAACGTATGTTTCCGTTCCATCAGATGCTGCATGATAAATACATCCTCCCCTTTGCGTCGAACTATTTTCAATAAAATTCCCTCCTTTAATAAAAAGTTTCGACCCCCCGGTATTATATATAAAACCTCCGCCACATCCATCATTAACAGGACCTGTTGTTTTATTATGCCGATATGTACCTCCGTAAATGGTAACATTACTCTGATTTGCAATATAAACTGCTCCTCCCCTTTCCGTAGTTTCGCAATTCTCTATTGTTGTCTCGTAAAACTCTACAATAGAATTGTCAATATATAAAGCTGCACCTCCATAAATTCTTCTAATGTTACAGTTTATTATCCTACTGCCATGATCCAGAGTGATCTTACCACTATGTACTTCTATCATTGAAAAAGCATATTCTTCTGAACCCCCATCCAATGTTATATCAGAAAGTATCAAGTGTGCATTTTTTGAAACTTTAATACATTCACTTAAATTAATATGCTCATTTTTTCTTAAAATCGTCCCTCCTCCATTGATGGTAACATTTCCGGCAATTGTCACCTGACCCAGGATCGTCAGGGTAACGCCCTTTTCAACCGTCAGCGTTCCATTATAGAGCACACCGCTCGTCCAGGTCGTATCTTCGCTGATCACGCCGCATGCTACGGATGCCTCTCCCCTTAACTCCCTTTCCTCTATTTTAAATTCAAACATCTCAAGTGGGTTCATCTTTGTTATAACTTCTCTGACAAAATTTTTATCGGAATCGTTCTCCTCGGTATCCAGATTTTCTTCACCCAAATCAGGGATTTCCGTATCCTCCAGATCCAAACTTTCGGTACCATTTGGTTCAAGGAGATCTCCCTCATCCCCTTTTGTATTTTCAGTCTCTGTCTCTGTGCTATTTGTATTTCCAGTCTCTGTTTCTGTGCTCTCTGTATTTCCGGCCTCTGTTTCTGTGTTCTCTGTATTTTTTACTTCTGTATCTTCTGTCTCCGGACTTTGCGTTATTTCAGTCTCTGTATTCTGGCTTTCAGTTCCGGATTCTGTTTCTTTGTCCTCCGGCTCCTGAATTTCTGTATTTTCATTTCCAACGACTTCAGAACCTGATTCCACACTTCCATTGCTATCTGAAGAATCCTCTTTATTTTCAGGATCTTCGGATTCAATTTTTCCTGTTTCTGAACCGTTTACATCTGTATTTCCATTTTCCTCATTTTCAGATTCAGGATTCCCACTGTCGAAATCCTTGTTTTCCTCATCTGTATCACCCGGATTTTCCGTAACTTCATCCTGATCCCCGTGACTGCCGTCATGTTCCTGTATATGATTTCCGGTATCTTTCCCTGCATTCAGATCGTCTTCGTTTACCGGATTTTCTACACTGGCAGATTCTTCATACTCATTTTTCGGACTATCTTCGGACAGGCTTTCCACATTCTGTGCCTGTACTTCATCCGGCGCCTGAAGGCGATCCGCAGAAATATCCGATACTGATACAAGCGAAAAATCATAATAAAATACACAGACCGAGAGTATCAGAATGCAGACGCATAAAACAGCTGAAATTACTCTCTTAGAATACAATTTTTCACCTGGCTTTGTAAAAATTTTACTGATACACGCCGCAATTTTTTTCATATGGTTAAAATCCCCCTATATTATACTTTAATAAAATTCTAACATCTTAAAAATATTTTTTCAACCGATAAATCCATATAAAAGTATAAGCAATCCTGTTCACATACCTGTGAAAAAAATAATTTTAATTTGTATTTGTATAAGGAAGAAAAAGCGGCTATAATAAGAACAGGTAACATTTTCATTACGATTAGAAAGGTGCAGCGCTTATGAAAAAAAATATTAAACATTTTCTCTGTTTCACTGCTGTTGCTGCCGGAACGATCCATTTTATCAACCGTTTTATAGACAACACTGCAGAAATGAAACATATGTTAAACACCGATCACGGTGATTTTTACACGGCAAAAACAGGAAACATGTATTATCAGAAACATGGAAAAGGTTCTCCGATCCTTTTAATCCATGATCTTTCACCAATTGCCTCGTCCTACGAATGGTGCCGTTTTTCAAAAAAACTGGAAAAACAGCATACTGTCTATACCGTCGACTTGTTGGGATGCGGCCGTTCCGAAAAACCATATCTGACTTATACCAATTATCTGTATGTTCAGCTCATCACAGATTTTATTCACGATGTCATCGGGGAAAGCCCTGATATCATTGTGTCACATAAATCCGCTTCCTTTGTGATTCAAGCGGCAGGTATGGACTCCAATCTGATCAAAAGTATTACTGCAATCAATCCGGTTTCTCTGGAAACATTACCTGTCAAGTCTGATCCTTTTTTAAAGATCAAAAAAACACTGCTGGAACTGCCTGTGATTGGAACATTTCTTTATAACATAGAGACAATTGAGGGCAATATTGAAAAGACACTGCGCAAAACATATTTTCACAATCCGCAGCTCGTCTCCACAAAAATGCTCGATACCTACTATGAATCTTCTCATAAAGAAAGCAGTCACGGAAAATATTTGATGGCCAGTATAAAATGCGGTTTTCTTGACCATGCAATTGAATATTCACTGAAAAACATGGAAACACCTCTGTATATCATCGGAAGCATTGAACATTCCAGCGATATCAGAACGATGGAGTCGTACCGCAAAGTAAACAGCAAAATCAAAGTCGCCTATCTTCCAGATGCCGGAACAATTCCACAGCTGGAGATGCCCGAGAAAATATTAGAACTGATGCAGACCTTTTAAGTCTCACATAGTATACTAAATAGAAAGAGAGAAGTTATCCATACAGGTAACTTCTCTCTTTCTTATTTTTTACATCAGTGGTTCCTTTGCAGGAATACCGGCTTTTCTTGGATATTTTTTCGGAGTTGCCGAAATTTTTTTAATTACCACAAAAGATCTTTTTTGATCATACAGATCAAATTTATGGATTCTCTCCAATTCTCCTCCCAATCGTAAAACAGCTTTTTTGGCCTGTTCTGCTTCCTCTTCAATCTGTCCGGACTTATATGAAACGAAATAGCCGCCTTTTTTTACAAACGGAATACAATACTCACTTAATGTGGAGAGATTTGCCACGGCACGTGAAACACACAGGTTAAATTGTTCACGATATATATGATTTTTCGCAACATCTTCGGCCCTGGCATGTAATGTACTAATATTTTTTAATCCGAGTTCAGAAATCACTTCATTTAAAAACTGAACTCTCTTATTCAGAGAGTCCACAAGTAAAAAATTGATGTCCGGAAACGCAATTTTAAGAGGAATTCCAGGAAAGCCAGCTCCTGTACCAAGATCAATCGCATGAAGATCCGGCTGCTGAAACTGAAATACAGCAGTTACAGATAAACTGTCGAGAAAATGTTTTGTCATCACTTCCTCAAATTCCGTGATCGCAGTCAGGTTCATCACTTTATTTTTTTCAATCAAAAGCTGATAAAATTTAATAAATTGATCTATCTGATCGTTTGTTAATACTACATTTAATTTTTCCATTTCAACTGAAAACTTTAAATAATCATAATCCATATCTGCTTCAAACTGTTTTTGCAACGTTATTTAACAAAAACTTTTCCTTTCCTGGCATAAAATAAACTATTTTACTTCCATAGCAACAAGCAGAACTGAGATATCCGCCGGAGAAACACCGGAAATACGAGAAGCCTGCCCGATCGAAACAGGTTTATACAGCTTTAATTTCTGACGCGCTTCTATGCGCAGACTTTTTACCTGATCATAGTCAAAATCCTCCGGTATCTTTTTCATCTCCAGTTTCTTAAACTGTTTGACCTGTTTCATCTGCCTTGTGATATATCCCTCATACTTAATATTAATATTGACCTGCTCGGCAACTTCATCCGGAAGAATCGGACGATCTTTATCAATTGGTGCAAGTTTGACGTAATCGAGCTCAGGCCGGCGTATCAGTTCCGTTAAAAATGTTCCTGTATTGAGCGGGATGCTTCCATAACTCTCCATTAAAGTCTGCACCTGCTCGTTTGCCCCCACTTTAACGGCTGAAACACGTCTGATCTCCTGCGCAATCATCTCTTCTTTCCTGCAAACCCAATCATATCGCTCCTTTGAAATTAATCCTATCTCATATCCTTTCTTTGTCAGTCTCAAATCCGCATTATCCTGACGCAAAATCAAACGATATTCCGCTCTTGAAGTCATCATCCGATAAGGTTCATGATTTTCTTTTGTCACAAGATCATCAATCAAAACGCCTATATATGCCTCGGATCGATCCAGAACAAGCGGCTCTTTCCCAAAAACAGACATTGCAGCATTAATTCCGGCTACCAGTCCCTGTCCTGCTGCCTCCTCATAGCCGCTGCTCCCATTAAACTGTCCCCCTGAAAAAAGTCCCTCTATTTTTTTAAATTCAAGCGTCGAATAAAGCTGATTCGGATTGATACAATCATATTCAATCGCATAGGCATTGCGCACAATTTTTACCTGCTCCAAACCGGGAAGCGTCCGATACATTTCACGCTGAACATCCTCCGGAAGGGACGAAGACATGCCTCCGATATACATTTCGTTTGTGTTAATTCCTTCCGGCTCAATAAAAATCTGATGCCTGTCCTTATCCGCAAACTTTACAACTTTATCTTCAATTGACGGACAGTACCGCGGTCCTGTGCCCTCGATAATACCGGCATAAATCGGAGAACGGTCCAGATTCTTTCGAATAATTTCATGTGTTGTCTCATTTGTATAAGTCAGCCAGCAGGAAACCTGATCAATCTGAACATCCTTTGGATCTGTTGTAAATGAAAAAGGTACAACTCTCTCATCGCCTTTTTGTTCCTGCATCTTCGAAAAATCAAGTGATCTTCTATCCACTCTTGCCGGAGTTCCCGTTTTAAAGCGATACATTTCTACTCCATGGGCAACCAGAGATTCCGTCAGATGATTTGCAGCCATCAAACCGTTCGGACCTGTATTTGTAATCATTTCACCAGTCAGACAGCGCGCTCGAAGATATGTTCCGGTACACAGTACAGCCGCCTTACAGTGATAAAAAGCTCCTGACACCGTGCGAACCCCAATGATTCTGTCCCTCTTTTTCTCTTCGCTGACTGACAACTCCCTGGCATCTGCCGCTTTATCCTGCTCTGTTACAATCTCGGAAACCTCGGCCTGCCGTATCGTCAGATGCTCTGTTTCCTGCAGTGTTTTTCGCATCTCCATGCTGTAATTCGCCTTATCAGCCTGTGCACGCAGCGAATGTACAGCCGGACCTTTCGACTTATTTAACATTTTTGACTGAATAAACGTTTTATCAATATTAATGCCCATCTGGCCGCCGAGCGCGTCAATTTCCCGAACCAGATGGCCTTTCGAACTTCCTCCGATATTGGGATTACAGGGCATCAAAGCGATACTGTCAACACTGACAGTGAATATGATTGTTTCAAGACCAAGACGCGCGCACGCCAACGCCGCCTCGCATCCGGCATGTCCGGCGCCTACCACTGCTACATCATATACCTCTTCCATCTTATACTTCCATGTTGAAACCGTATTTACATCTGCAGGCATTTTACCTCTCTCTTTCTTAACCACTACGGCAGTTTAACCAGAAACAATATCTATTTTCCCATACAAAACTTTGAAAAAATCTCGTTTACCAGATCCTCCCCAACCGATTCACCTGTAATACTGCCCAAAGACTCATATGCATGCATCAGATCAATCGAATAAAAATCTTCCGGCATCCGGTCGCGAATACTCTGCTCTACTAACTTTAAACCAGATATCGCTTCCTGTAAAGCGGTTTTATGACGAATATTTGTGATGGAAATCTCCTCGTTCATATTAATTTCACCATGAAAAAACATATCCTGAACCGTCTGCGAAAACGTTTCTATCCCTGTATGGCATTTTGCAGAGACAGACAACACTGCACAAAACTTATGATCTTCTCCCATACGCGATCTTATCTGCTGTTCTGTCGTGATAGGATTAAGATCAGATTTATTTAACAATACAATCACCTTATGTTCTTTCAACAGTTCCATGATCTCATCATCATTTTCATCCAACGCAGTTGAACTGTCTACCACATAAATAACAAGATCTGCTTTATCCACATATTGCTTTGCTCTGTCCACACCTATTTTTTCCACAATATCCTCAGTTTTTCGAATACCTGCAGTATCAATAATGTTTAATAAAATACCGTCCAATTGGATCTGTTCTTCTAATATATCCCTTGTTGTACCTGCAATATCAGTAACAATTGCCCGCTCCTCGCCCAGTATCGTGTTAAGAAATGAAGATTTACCGGCATTCGGTTTTCCCACTATTACTGTGGAAATCCCCTCCTTCAGAAGCTTTCCATTATCACTGGAAGCAAGCAGTTTTTCCAGGCTTATCAGCAGGTTATCCACAATATTGTGCAACTTTTGTGGATAATCATCGAGACTGGTATGCTCCGGATCATCCAGCGCCGATTCAATAAAGGCAATTTCATGCAAAATAACTTCCCTTATTTTTTTTATCTCCTTCGAAAGAGTACCGGAGAGCTGATAAATTGAACTCTTCCTGGCAAACTCATTTTTCGCCTGTATCAGATCCATCACAGATTCCGCCTGAGAAAGGTCAATGCGACCGTTTAAAAATGCCCTCTTCGTAAATTCTCCGGGCGAAGCAGGAACAGCGCCATACCTGATTACTGTCTCCAATATCTTTTTTGTAACAAACATTCCGCCATGACAATCAATCTCTACCGTATCTTCCGTTGTATAGCTTGCCGGAGCCCTCATCAATAGTACGATTACTTCATCGATTACCTCATCTCCATCACAAATCGTACCATAATGAATCGTGTGCGATTTCTGTTCTGCAAGCTTTTTTCCTCCCTTTGCACAAAAAATACGATCTGCTACTGAAATAGCTTCCTCCCCGCTGATTCGAATCACACTGATCCCCGCATTTGTCAGCCCTGTCGCAATAGCTGCAATTGTTTCTGATTTCATCACATAAATTCCTTTCTATATGAAAACAAAGCGGACAAGTCCGCTTTTTATCTGATAGGAAAGTCTGTACTTTCAAATGTTAATGCAGCAAGGTCTTTCCTATCAGATAAGATAAAAAAGGTAACTGCCCAAATGACAGTTACCATTCTGTTTATTCTCTGTTATTCTGGCGGTACTCGCTGTTCTCGCGGCGCTCATAGCGGTCACGGCTCCGATAATCCCTGTTTTCCTTTCTCAGTGTAACGACAACATGGCGAAATGGCTCGTCCCCCTCGCTGTGTGTCTTAATCAGTTTATCGTTCTGCAGTGTGGAATGAATCACTCTTCGCTCAAAAGGATTCATCGGTTCAAGCGCAACTGAATGTTTTGTTCTCTTAACTTTAGCAGCAATATTTTTTGCAAGGTTCTCCAGTGTCTCTCTTCTTCTCTTACGGTAATCTTCCGTATCAATCTTAACTTTCACAAACTTTTCAGCATTTTTGTTCACAACAAGATTTGTCAGGTATTGAAGCGAATCAAGCGTCTGACCTCTTTTTCCAATCAAAACGCCCATTTCATCGCCTTTTAACTCTATATTAATCACATTGGCTTCCTCATCCTGCGCAATCTCAAGATCAACCTTTAATTCCATTGCGTCAAATACTTTACCCAGAAAGGATTTGATATTGTCAATCACATCATTTTTTTTACGTGCCCGAATCACAGCATCTTTTCTTGCAAATCCCAAAAATCCGGTTGTTCCTTTTTCAATTACCTCATATTCAAGCTTATCGCTTGTCGTCCCCAATTGGATCATTGCCTGTGTAATGGCATCGTCCACTGTCCTTGCTGAAATTTCAATAAAATCCATACTAGACCAATCCTTTCTGACTGCTACTTCCTGTTGTTTTTCTCATTAAACTGACGTACTCTGTTTGCCTTTTCCGCCATACTCCCCGATTTCGCTTTTGCTTTCATCTCACTTGCTTTTTCTATCCTTGCTTCCTGCTCTTTGCTTATGCCGGAATCTGTTTTTTTCGAAGGTTCTGCAATCTGCCTTGTATTAATGCGCGCTGCGTTGGTAATCTGCTTTTCGGTAATACCCATTTTTTCGCGCTTTTTCTTCGCCTTTTCCCTGTTTTTCCTGATAATATCCTCAAGGTCAACTTTTTCGAAATATCTGTTTAATATATACTGCTGTACTACACGTACAAGGGCGCTGACAATCCAGTAAATGCCAAGTCCAACCGGTACGGTAAAGCAAATGACCAGCGATGTAAGCGGCATTACTTTATTCATCATCTTCATCTGTCTTGACATATTCTCCGAGTTCGGATTGCCAGAAGCCGCCGGATCAGCCTGCGGCATTAATTTCATATTCCATACCTGCGTCAGATAGGAGCAAACCGGAATCAATACAGCCGCAAGCACCATCAGCCACAGATTTGCGGAAAAACTGGTCTTTATAATCTCCCATGGCGTGTCCGAGATATTATAACACAGAAAAGTCGTAGCCTCGGATACATTTTGCTGAACGCTTACAATCGAGTCGGAAAGCGCCGGAAATGTACCTTTTAAAGTCTCCCAACCGCTCGAACTTAATTTATAAAGGACATCAATAATATAATTCGAGAGAGCTGACTGATCCGTTACCGTAAAATCTGCAGCCGGCGTCGTATAAATACTGAGATCTTTCACCAAGTCTGCCATTTTATCCTGATATCCGGCGGATGCCATAATCCCCTCGACCAGAGGAGTAAAATTATTTTTTACTTCGGTTACATAAGCCGGTACATTTAAGAACACACGATAAAGGGCAAGCAGAATCGGAAACTGTATCAGCATCCATCCGCAACCCCCAGTCATGGAAACGCCATATTTATCATAAACAGCCTGCGTCTCCTCCCTCATTGCCATTGCAGAAGCCTGATCGCGCTTTCCCTGATATTTTTTGTTAATAGCATTGATTTCAGGCTGCATCTTCTGCGAAAGCTTTGAAAACTTCTGCTGTTTATAGGTAATCGGAAACATTAATGCATAGATAATAATTGTAAAAAATATAATAGACAGACCAATACTGTTCAACCCCATCTTTAACATGAGATAGTATATCCCGTTCATGATCCATCCGAGCAATTTTGCAATCGGCCCAAGAATGGCGCCGTTATAAGCGGTTAATAACATATCTGACAATGAACATACCTCCAACTATGGAACCGGATCATATCCACCTTTTGAAAAAGGGTTACACCTTAAAATTCTCCATAAAGCCAAAGCTCCGCCTTTGACTGCCCCATATTTTTCGACTGCCTCCAGCCCATAGGCGGAACAGGTCGGATAATAAGGACATTTTGTCGATTTCATCGGAGAAAGATACTTTCTATAGAATTTAATCAGAGCAATAAATAATTTTTTCAAAACAATTCCATCTTCTTTTCTTTTTTCAATATTTTGTGAAGACCTGCAAGATGCATCAATGCGCTTTCTGTCTCCCAATACGTGATTCCTTTTGCTGATGTCCTTGCAACGACCACAATGTCCAAACCACTATGAAACATGTCTTCCTGCAGTCTGTAACTTTCCCGTATCAGACGGGTTAAATGATGTCTGATCACACTGTTCCCTACTTTTTTGCTGACCGAAATCCCTATACGATTTTTCTCACTCTCGTTATTTAAAATATACATGACCAGATATCGGTTCGCGTAAGATTTTCCCTTTTTATAGACAATCTGGAAATCTCTGTTTTTCTTTAACGATTCTGAAAATTTCATGTTGTCATCTCATCACAATACATAGAACAATAGGCGGCACGCCCTGCGAACCGCCTATTGTTCAAGAAAAGACCACATAAGATGTGGTCTAGGCTGATAATTTCTTTCTTCCTTTTAACCTTCTTGCTGCTAATACTTTTCTTCCGCTTGCAGTCTTCATTCTTTTCCGGAATCCATGCACTTTCGATCTCTGCCTTTTTTTTGGCTGATATGTCATTTTCATTTCTTATCCACCTCCTCTGCAATAAAAAAAACATCATTTTTTATTATAACAAAAATAGTGTACAAGTCAAGCAAAACTTCGTTTTCTTTTACTTTCTTATTCCACAGATCCGATTTTTTAAAGTTGTGGAAAAAGTGAATTTATACTAATATAAGGAAGAAACTCTTTCTCATTTTTTAGTATTACAATTTTTTCCACTAAATTATGACGAAGATGTTAAGAACTTCTTACAGAAAATCGCCTGTTTACCGCATATAGAAAAAGTTATCCACAAATCGTGCATAACTTGTGGATATATTTTTTTCATTGATTAAAATACAAAAATGTTGTACAATGGTACGTGTAGCCTTTTTATGCTTATTTGTATATTACCCCTAAATCTGTAAGAAAACGGAGTATTAGTATGGATCTCGTATTTGAAAAATGGGAAGAAATTCTTTATACCGTAAAGGAAGAACACGATATTACCGACGTATCCTTTCAGACCTGGATTCAGCCTCTGGAAATTTATGGAATCGAAGATCATATTTTATACATATTAGTTCCGGCCGATTCCATGACGCTTGGATATATCACAAAAAGATTTACACTTCCTTTGAAAGTTGCAATCGCTGAAATCACTAATATCGAATATGAAATCCGTTTTATTACGCCGGAAGACACCATACGGATTCATAAACCCAAAAATAAACATACTTTTTCACAATCCACGGTTCATTCCAACTTAAACCAGAATTATACGTTTGATACTTTCGTAGTTGGAAGTAATAATCGCTTTGCACATTCCGCGTCACTGGCCGTTGCCGAATCACCGGGAGAAGCTTATAATCCGCTCTATATTTACGGTGGACCAGGACTTGGAAAAACCCATCTGATGCAGTCGATCGGACATTTTATTCTGGAACGAAACCAGGATGCTAAAATTATCTATGTCACCTCCGAGGAATTTACAAACGAGGTAATTGAGTCAATCCGAAGCGGAAATGCCGCGGCAATGAACAAGCTGCGTGAAAAATATCGCACGATCGACGTGCTGATGATAGACGATGTACAATTTATAATAGGAAAAGAAAGCACACAGGAAGAATTTTTTCATACTTTTAACGCGCTTCACGCCGCACGAAAACAGATTATTCTGACCTCAGACAAGCCGCCGAAAGATATGGAGACACTGGAAGAACGCATACGCTCCAGATTTGAATGGGGTCTGATGGCAGATATCGGAACACCGGATTATGAAACAAGAATGGCGATTCTGCGCAAAAAAGTCGAAATAGACGATATGGTCCTAAGTGATGATATTCTTGACTATATTGCTTCTAATATAAAGTCAAATATCAGAGAACTCGAAGGCGCGTTAAACAAACTGCTTGCCATCTCAAATCTCGAAAAAAGAGAGATTACCTTAGAGACGGCGATACAGGAACTTCAGAATATAATTACGCCGGACAAACCGAAAGAAATTACACCACAGCTGATTATTGAAGCTGTATCGGAACATTTTCAGATTTCACTTGACCAGATGATCTCAAAAAGCCGGACAAAAGAAATTGCCAAACCACGCCAGATTGCAATGTATCTGTGCGGAACTATGACAGACGCCTCTCAGGACTCAATCGGTTCGCTGCTTGGGGGACGAGACCATACAACTGTAATACATGGTGTAAAAAAAATAACGGAAGAATGCAGGACAAATGAAAAGATGCGCGACTTAATCGAGACGATTAAAAAGAAGATTAATCCAAATTAATTTATTCACGTGACTTTGTTTATTGTTTGCGTATTTTACGTGAACTTATATGGATAAGCTTCTATTTTATCCACTTTTCTGATTTAAGACGGATGATGTATCGAAAATTCATACACAGCTTATCCAACGTAAATTCTCATCCTGTAAACAATGAAAAAGAATAATTTAACCTCTGAAATACCTGATTTACTTGAAGTATAACGTTTTTTCACATATAAACACAGATTACTATTATTACTTTGAATATCTTATATATTTATATCTATGTGTATCATTTTTTCACAGCAGAAGGGAGTTTGCAAACGATATGAAACTGATCTGTCCAAGAACAAATTTACTAAACGGTATTAACAATGTATTAAAAGCAGTACCTTCCAAAACAACAATGCCTATTTTGGAATGTATTCTGATCAATGCTTCTTCCAATATCATCACATTAACGGCAAATGATATGGAACTTGGAATTGAGACAGTGATTGAAGGCGATATTGTCGAAAATGGCATTATTGCAATTGATGCAAAGTTCTTCTTTGAGATTATACGCAAATTAACAGGCGAGGAAGTTGTAATTGAGACAGATATTTATCTGAAGACAACAATTACCTGTGAGGAAGCGACATACAATATTATCGGCAAATCAGGAGAAGATTTCTCCGGTATCCCTTATATTGAAAAAAATGAAATGATTACAATGTCACAGTACACGTTAAAAGAAGTAATTCGACAGACAATTTTTTCCATTGCCGATAATGATACAAATAAACTGATGACAGGAGAACTATTTGAAATTAACCAGAATGAGTTAAAGGTAGTGTCATTAGACGGACATCGGATTTCCATTCGTAAGATTGAATTAAAAGAAGAATACGGTTTTAAAAAGGTTATTGTGCCAGGAAAAACACTGCAGGAAATCAGTAAGATTCTGCCTGGAAATTCAGAAGAAGACGTTTATATCTATCTGACTGACAATCACATTGTGTTTGAGTTTGGATTTACTACCGTCGTTTCCAGGCTGATTGAGGGAGAATATTTTAAGGTGGAACAGATGCTTTCCTCCGATTATGAGACAAAAATCAATATCAACAAGAGAGAATTATTAAGCTGTATCGACCGTACGACTCCTCTGATTCGTGAGGGGGAGAAAAAACCGATTATCATGAATATCATGGATGGCGTGATGAAGTTGAAGATGGATTCTACCAGCGGCTCCATGAATGAAAAGATTATGATTTCCAAAGAAGGAAAAGACATATTAATTGGTTTCAACCCCAAATTTTTTATGGATGCGCTGCGCGTCATTGACGACGAGGAAATTTCAATTTATATGGTAAACCCGAAAGCGCCGTGTTTTATTAAAAATGACGATGAGAGTTATATTTATCTGATTCTCCCGGTAAATTTTAATCCCGATACTGTTTAGAAGAGCGGGAGCGAGAGGAGAGGATTATGACAGAAATTAAGATCCGCGAGAATGAAGAATTTATTAAACTTGGGCAGGCGCTGAAAAAAGCAGGGCTTGTTGATTCCGGAGTTGATGCGAAAATGGCGATTTTGGACGGCCTGGCGTCGGTGGACGGTCAGGTTGTAACACAGCGCGGGAAAAAACTGCACGGTGGAGAAATCGTTTCCTTTCAGGGGGAAACGATAAAAATTATCAGATAACATGATTATCAAATCAATGGAATTAAAAAATTTCAGAAATTATGAGACACTGAGTATTTCTTTTGACAGCGGAACCAATATCTTTTACGGGGATAATGCGCAGGGAAAAACGAATATTCTGGAAGCAGTCTATATGAGCGGTACAACAAAATCCCACAAAGGCGCAAAGGACAAAGAGGTGATCCGGTTTGGAGAACAGGAAGCCCATATCAGAACATCTGTCATTCGAAATGAGAAAGAGTATTGCATTGATATGCATCTGAAACAGAATCGTACCAAAGGGATTGCTATTAATCGGGTTCCGATTCGAAAAGCCGGCGAATTGTTTAGAATATTAAATATGGTCTTTTTTTCTCCGGAAGACTTAAATATTATAAAAAATGGTCCGCAGGAGCGCAGAAGATTTCTTGATTTTGAGTTATGCCAGCTGGACAGCATCTATATTTCTGATTTGTCAGATTATAATAAAATCTTAAACCAGAGGAACAGGCTGCTAAAAGATATGATATACCGTCCGGATCTTGCTGATACACTTTCTGTCTGGGATGCCAAACTGATTGAAGTTGGCAGACGTATTATAACATCCAGAAAGCAATTTGTGGAGGAATTAAATGAAATTGTTCATCTGATTCATGCAAAGATATCCGGAAATCGAGAAGAATTGCTGATTACATATGAATCGAATACGGATTCGGAACATTTTGAGCAAAATTTAATCCGAACGCTGGAGCGAGATAAAAAATTGGGTCAGACAACAGTCGGGCCGCACAGGGATGATCTTTTGTTTTCGATCCGGGGGGCTGATATCCGAAGGTTTGGTTCTCAGGGGCAGCAGAGAACATCCGCGTTGTCCTTAAAGCTTGCAGAAATTGAGCTGGTGAGGAGATTAATTCAGGATACGCCGGTGCTTTTATTGGATGATGTATTGTCTGAACTTGACAGCAGCAGGCAGAATTATCTTCTGGGGCATATCTGTGATATACAGACTATGATTACCTGTACCGGTCTGGATGATTTTGTGAATCACAGATTTAAGTTAAACAAAATATTTCATATAGTCAGCGGTAAGGCTGTAATTTGAATTACTATAACAGGAATGACAGAATGGAGGGGTATGGATGAGTGTGGAAAATGAATACGGCGCCGATCAGATACAGATTCTGGAAGGGCTTGAGGCGGTACGCAAAAGGCCGGGAATGTATATCGGAAGTACATCTGAGAGGGGGCTGCACCATCTTGTTTATGAGATTGTGGATAATGCGGTAGACGAGGCTCTGGCAGGATACTGTAAACATATCATTGTCACAATTAACCCGGATAATTCTGTAACAGTGGAGGACGACGGACGCGGCATTCCGGTGGGATTGAACCACAAAGCGGGTAAGTCAGCGCTTGAAGTGGTATATACGGTGCTTCATGCCGGAGGAAAGTTTGGCGGGGGAGGTTATAAAGTATCCGGCGGACTGCATGGCGTAGGCGCATCTGTTGTAAATGCACTTTCGAGCGTGCTGTGTGTGGAGGTTTACCGTGACGGACAGGTTTATTATCAGAGTTATAAAATCGGGAAACCCGACAAACCGGTAGAAATTATTGATAAATGTGAAATGGATAAACACGGGACAAAAGTCACGTTTTTGCCGGATCATACGATTTTCGAAGTGACAGAGTTTGATTATAATACGTTAAAACAGCGTCTTCGGGAGACGGCATTTCTGACAAAAGGTCTGCGCATTACGCTTTCCGATACCAGGCAGGAACCTGCAGTCAGCCATGAATTTCATTATGCGGGCGGAATCAAAGAGTTTGTCACCTATCTGAATAAAAGCTCGGAGGCGCTCTATGAGGACGTGATTTACTGTGAAGGGAAAAAGGATCATGTGTATGTAGAAGTTGCAATGCAGCATAATGATTCTTATAACGATGCGACCTACAGTTTTGTAAATAATATTATTACGCCGGAGGGCGGTACGCATCTGGCCGGTTTTCGAAATGCGCTGACGAAAACATTTAATTTGTATGCGAGATCAAATAAAATTTTAAAGGATTCCGATCCGGCATTGTCCGGCGATGATATCAGGGAAGGGCTGACGGCAATTATCAGTGTAAAGATTGAAGAGCCGCAGTTTGAGGGGCAGACAAAGCAGAAGCTTGGAAACAGTGAAGCAAGAGGAGCCGTTGATTCTGTTGTCAGTGAACAGCTGACCTACTTTCTGGAACAGAACCCCGCTGTAGCAAAAGCAATCTGTGAAAAGTCAATGCTCGCGCAGCGTGCAAGAGAGGCAGCAAGAAAAGCGCGTGATCTGACAAGAAGAAAAACTGCACTGGAGGGCATGGCTCTCCCGGGAAAGCTTGCGGATTGTTCCGATAAGGATCCCAAAAACTGCGAGATCTTTATTGTTGAGGGCGATTCTGCGGGAGGTTCTGCAAAAACGGCCAGGAGTCGTGCAACACAGGCGATCTTACCATTGCGTGGGAAGATTTTAAATGTGGAAAAGGCAAGACTTGACCGAATTTACGGAAATGCGGAGATTAAGGCGATGATCACTGCATTTGGAACAGGAATCCATGACGAATTTGATATCAGCAAATTAAGATACGATAAAATTATTATTATGACGGATGCCGATGTGGACGGATCCCATATAGCAACCTTAATGTTGACATTTCTTTATCGTTTTATGCCGGAGCTGATCAAGCAGGGACATGTCTATCTTGCAACGCCGCCGCTCTATAAAGTAGAAAAGAATAAAGGTGTCTGGTATGCGTATGACGATATTGAACTTGGCACGATTTTAAATGAGATTGGAAGAGACGGCAATAACAAGATTCAGCGCTATAAGGGACTTGGAGAGATGGATGCCGACCAGCTCTGGGAGACGACAATGGATCCGGAGAAGCGCATTCTGAAACGTGTTATGATAGACGAGGAAAATACATCGGCTGTGGATGTGATTTTTAAAACTTTAATGGGGGATAAAGTAGAACCGAGACGCGAGTTTATTGAGGAGAATGCAAAATATGTGCAGAATCTTGACGTTTAAATGTGAGAAGAAGTAATTGGTTCCTACTGTGAATCGAATGGAGAGAAGTAGATGGATGACAAAATTTTTGACCAGATACATGAAGTTGACCTGAAAAAAACGATGGAGACATCCTATATTGATTATGCCATGAGTGTGATCGCTCAGCGTGCGCTTCCTGATGTGAGAGACGGTTTAAAACCGGTACAGCGGCGTGTGCTTTATTCGATGATCGAGCTCAACAACGGTCCGGACAAACCGCACAGAAAATGTGCCCGTATTGTCGGTGATACTATGGGTAAATATCACCCGCATGGAGACAGTTCCATTTATGGGGCGCTTGTCAATATGGCGCAGGAATGGTCGTTTCGTTATCCGTTAGTGGACGGACACGGTAATTTTGGGTCTGTGGACGGGGACGGCGCCGCGGCAATGCGATATACGGAGGCGCGCCTTTCGAAAATATCCATGGAGATGCTCTCCGATATCAATAAGGATACCGTAGATTTTGTTCCAAACTTTGACGAGACAGAGAAAGAGCCGGTTGTGTTGCCATCCCGTTATCCAAATCTTCTGGTGAATGGCACGACAGGAATTGCAGTCGGCATGGCCACAAATATTCCTCCGCATAACTTAAAAGAAGTAATTGATGCCGTGGTAAAAATTATCGACAATCAAATCGCGGACCGGGAGACAGAGTTGGACGAGCTTTTGTCTATTGTAAAAGGTCCCGATTTCCCGACCGGCGCGATGATACTCGGGACGGCGGGCATTAATGAGGCATATCGGACAGGCCGCGGTAAAATAAGAGTGCGTGCTGTAACGAATATTGAACCGATGCAGAATGGCAAGAACAGAATTGTTGTAACGGAGCTTCCATATATGGTGAATAAGGCACGTCTGATCGAAAAGATTGCCGAGATGGTGCGGGAGAAAAAGATAGACGGAATCACCGAATTGAGAGATGAGTCCAATCGGCAGGGAATGCGAATCTGCATCGAACTGCGGCGAGATGTCAATCCAAACGTTATTTTAAATCTGTTATATAAACATACGCAGCTGCAGGATACATTTGGTGTTATTATGCTTGCACTTGTGGATAACCAGCCCAAAGTGTTAAATCTTTATCAGATGCTTGATTATTATCTGACGCATCAGAAAGATGTCATTACGAGAAGGACGAAATATGATCTGAATAAAGCGGAGGAGCGTTCTCATATTTTAGAGGGATTGCTGACTGCATTGGACCATATAGACGAAGTGATCAATATTATCCGCAGCAGCCAGAATACACAGCAGGCGAAAGAACGCTTAATGGAGCGTTTTTCGTTGTCTGAAGTGCAGGCGCAGGCAATTGTAGATATGCGTCTGCGCGCGCTGACCGGTTTGGAACGGGAGAAACTTGAGGCGGAATACGCGCAGCTGATGGAACGAATTGCGCAGTTAAAAGCAATACTCGCAGATGAAAAACTTCTGCTTGGCGTAATTCGGGAAGAAATTCTTCTGATTTCTGAAAAATATGCGGACGAGCGCAGAACATCCATTGGATATGACGAATTTGATATCTCCATGGAAGATATGCTTCCTGTCACAAATACGGTGATTACAATGACAAAGCTTGGCTATATCAAGCGTATGAGCATTGACAATTTCCGTGCGCAGAATCGCGGAGGCAGAGGCATCAAAGGAATGGAGACAATTGAAAATGATTATATAGAAGAACTGTTGATGACAACGTCGCATCATTTTCTGATGTTTTTTACAAGCACGGGCAGAGTTTATCGGATCAAGGCATACGAGATTCCGGAGACAGGGAGGACGTCGCGGGGCACTGCAATTATCAATTTGCTGCAGCTGCAGCCCGGTGAAAAAATAACGGCGGTCATTCCAATCAGGGAATATACGGAAGGACATTTCCTTTTTATGGCAACAAGAAAAGGCATTGTAAAGAAGACTTCCATAACTGATTATGCAAATGTCAGGAAAACAGGTCTGGCAGCGATTGTTTTAAGAGAAGACGATGAATTGATTGAAGTCAAGAAGACGGACAATCAACAGGATATCTTTCTTGTTACGAGATATGGACAGTGCATTCGTTTTAAGGAGACAGATGTAAGAAATACGGGCAGAAGTTCTATGGGTGTGATTGGAATGAACTTGGACGATGGCGACGAAGTGATCGGCATGCAGATTCGGTCGCAGGGCGAATCCCTGATGATCGTGTCCGAGAAAGGTCTGGGGAAATGCACCTATATAAAAGAATTTTCTGTTCAAAACCGTGGAGGAAAAGGAGTAAAGTGTTATAAAATTACAGAGAAAACGGGTAATATTATCGGTGTCAAAGCAGTGAATCTTGATGATGAAGTAATGCTGATCACAACGGAAGGCATTATTATCCGGATTAAGGTAAGTGATACAACGCTTCTTGGGCGTATTACATCAGGGGTTAAGCTGATTAATCTCGATGAAAATGTTACGGTTGCAAGTATTGCAAAAGTCAGACAGGATAAAAGTATTCTGGAAAAAGAAGAAGAGGATGCAGTCATTGCAGAGGATCAGAATGAAGGGAATCATCCCGATATCGTATCAGAAGAAGTAATGGAAAACGGTCTCGAGGACAATTCTCTTGAAAAGCTGCTGGATCGAGCGATAGAAGATCAGGAGGACAATAATCAGTCAAATTAAAAAAATTCCCTGTATTTTACAGGGAATTTTTTTATGAAATATAAAAATCAGACTTACATAGAATGCGGTGCAGTTTATTTTTCTATCGTTTGTTCAAAAAGTGAAGTTAGGTTTGAAATAGTCTTTGCAATTTCTGCAACGGATTTTTCAATATCATTATAGATTACAGATGACTGAGAAGACAAATCCTGCATACTTTTTGCCACAACGGCAAATCCAACGCCTGCCTCGCCGCTTCTGGCCGCTTCAATACTTGCATTTAAAGAAAGAATTTTCTGCTTTGTAGCGATTGCTTTCAAATGGCTTGTATTATTTACAATCATTTGGATCAGGCTGCTGCACTGCGTCACCTCATCCTGAAGTTTATCCAGACGACCTGCGTTATTATAGCGGAAATATTCGAGATTGACCAGCTGATTTACAACGACGCCAAGCAGATCTGCAGAAGCTCTGATTTTGCTTTCTGTGCTTACAGTTACTTTGCGCAGCGCATTGATATAATCATCCGGATTAATGCCAAGTTCTTCTGCCTTGGCACGAAATTTATCTTCATCCGGTTTTTCCGGGAGGACCTGTCCGCCGATAATTGCGCCGACTTTTTTTCCTTCTACTACAATATCAACGGAAAAATCCATCAGTCCCGCATGGCAGAAATAAGTGCCGGTACATTCATTATCACATTTGATACAGCGTTTGTTTCCTTCTACGGAACCGCGTGTATATTTCATACAAAAATCGGTAAAATTACTGCCTTCTGTAAGGTATTGACCGTTATTGTCTACGGCAATGGCGGCAAGTCCGGTAGAGTTTGAAAAGCTGTCCTGAATATCCTGAAGTTTCTGCAAGTCCATAAAATCTTTAAGTTCCATCTTTTTCCTCCATTTTTTAGAAACTTTTATCTCCCAGAACAATATAAGAAATTGAATCGCTAATGATTATGTAATAAGTTCTGAAAAATGAATGCCATATGTCCGATAACACAGATCTATTATAATATAAACACGGGTATTTGACAATAAATTGTTGATAATTCCTGAAAAAAAAATCTATGTGAAAAAAATTTATGTTTATCATGGTGAAAACAGCGGGACTTGCGCAATTAAAAAAAATGTTGTAGAGTAAAAAAGAGATTGCAGATCGCAGTTTGTCTGCGCCTGAATCAGGAAAGGAAGTTGTAGCATATGCTTCAAAATATTTATGAATTAATATGGATTTTTATGATTTATGCATTTTTGGGCTGGTGCATGGAAGTAGCCTATGCCGCTCTGGAATCGGGCAAATTTGTAAACAGAGGATTTATGAACGGACCATATTGTCCGATTTACGGTTTTGGCGTTATCATTGTAGTTTTGGTGCTGACACCGTTAAAAAGAAATTTGTTTTTACTTTTTATTGGATCGTTATTACTGACATCACTGCTCGAATTTATAACAGGATATATTCTGGAAAAAATCTTTCATAACCAGTGGTGGGACTATTCCGACTGTCCGTTTAACATAAAAGGGTATGTTTGTCTCAAATTTTCAATTTACTGGGGTCTTGGCTGCGTATTTATTATGGAACTGGTACATCCGGCGATTGCTTCTTTTATCAGAAAAATACCGTTTCGTCCCGGAATGGTGATGATTACCCTCTTTGCCGGTGTTTTTGCTGTTGATTTCTGGATTACAGTTCTGACTATATTGAAATTAAACAGATATTTAAAGAGAATGGATCAAATTGCAGCGCATATTCACAATATTTCAGATGAGATTGGAGAAAATATTTTTGAAAATGTGACGGATCTGGTTGACAGAACGGAAAAGTTTCAGGCAGAACATGCGGATCTGATTGAAAAAGTAAATGAAAAAAGAAATGAATTTCAGGGCAAAAAGATTTCTATTACGGAAAATTTAACAGAAAAAGCAGTCGAGTCAAAAAGGCTGTATGAAGAGAAGAAAAAGCAGATGGAAGATCTGTATCAAGAGTATAAAAAATTATCTGAAAGCAGGGAAAGCGGATTTATTCGACTCTTAAAGGCTTTTCCGGGAATGAAATCAAGAGAGAACGGGGAAACACTGGAAAAATTAAAAAATGTGTTTCGAAAGGATGAAAATTTATGATCAGGCAAATTAATACAGATATTATTATTAAAAATATCAGAGAAATGTGTATTCAGGCGAATCACCAATTGTCTTCCGATATGGAACAAGCGTTGAAAAAGGCGGTAAAGACAGAAAAATCAGAACTTGGAAGAAAAATTTTGACTCAACTGGAACAAAATTTAGAAATTGCAGACAAAGAGATGATACCAATCTGCCAGGATACCGGAATGGCAGTTGTATTTCTTGAAGTGGGGCAGGATGTGCATCTGGAAGGAATGCCAGTTGAAGATGCAGTAAATGAGGGGGTTCGACAGGGGTACAGAGACGGATTTCTCAGAAAGTCTGTAGTAGAAGATCCTGTTTTCCGGCATAATACAAACGATAATACGCCTGCAGTGATTCATTATTCAATTGTACCCGGAAATCATGTTCGGATAACGCTTGCACCAAAAGGGTTTGGAAGCGAGAATATGAGTCGTATTTTTATGCTAAAGCCTGCAGATGGAGTCGAAGGAGTGAAAAATGCTATATTGACCGCCGTAAAAGATGCAGGACCAAATGCCTGTCCTCCGATGGTTATTGGAGTCGGGATAGGCGGAACATTCGAAAAATGTGCGCTTATGTCCAAAAAAGCTCTGACCAGACCGATTGATAAGCGATCGGAACTGCCGTATATCAGAGAATTGGAATTGGAGTTACTGCAGGAAATAAATAAAATGGGGATAGGACCGGGAGGACTCGGAGGTACAACAACTGCTTTCGCAGTGAATATAGAAACTTATGCGACACACATTGCGGGGCTGCCTGTTGCGGTGAATATATGTTGTCATGTCAATCGTCATGTGGTCAGGGAGATTTAAATGATTGATAGCCGTAATTTAGGATGTATATGTTCATGCTTATATGTATAATGATGGATGCTGAGAGTCAGATATTTTTCAGCCCTGCCGCGTATCAGGCCAGATCATCGATCAGCTTGCTGTAGCGTATTTGACTGTCGGCCAGTTTATTAAAAAAGTAATTTTGGCCGTGATTTAATGAGGGAGATATCAGAAAATGGATAAATATATTACTACGCCGATCACTTCGGAGATCACAAAAGACCTAAGAGCAGGAGATTATGTATATATCAGCGGAACAATCTACGTTGCACGAGATGCAGCTCATAAGAGAATGGCTGAATGTCTGCAGGAAGGTCTGCCCCTGCCAGTTGAAATAAAAAATTCTACTATTTACTATATGGGTCCGTCTCCCGCAAGAGAGGGCAGAGTGATTGGTTCTGCAGGTCCTACTACTGCTACACGTATGGATAAATATACGCCTGCCCTGTTAGATCTTGGAGAAAAAGCAATGATCGGAAAAGGGAAAAGAAGCAGGGAAGTAACGGATGCAATTATAAGAAATGATGCGGTTTATTTTGCGGCAGTAGGAGGAGCGGGAGCTCTTTTATCAAAGTGCATTGTAAAATCCGAAATTGTCTGTTATGAAGATTTGGGTGCGGAAGCAATTCGCAAGATAGAAGTCAGAAATTTTCCGGTTATTGTAGTGATAGATTGTGAAGGAAATAATCTATACGAGTCTGCAATTCAGGAGTTTTCAACAGAAGAGACAGGAAAGAAAAAAAATTAGAAAAAATTTCAAAAAAATAAAAAAAGTAGTTGACAAAATGAAAATCGTTTAGTAGAATAGTCAATGCGTTACGGCGATAGGAACAACAAAATAATAGAATGAAAACTTTGGAGAAGTACTCAAGAGGCCGAAGAGGTGCCCCTGCTAAGGGTATAGGTCGGGTAACCGGCGCGAGGGTTCAAATCCCTCCTTCTCCGTTTCATCTGAAGACACCGTAACAGAACCTTGATAACTGAACAGTGAACAGACCCTGAAAGATTCCGTATCAGAAATGA
>CAMUHN010000024.1 GCA_947088675.1 uncultured Roseburia sp. | reverse complement strand
GCAGGCGCAGGAGGAAAAACGCAAAACAGAGTCAGAAAGACAACAATTACTGGAAGAAAAGAAAAAGTGGGAGGAAGAAAAACGCCTGCTCAAAGAGGAAAGAAAAAAAGCAGAAGAAGAAAAGAGGCAGCTGCAGGAGGGCAGGCAAAAATTTGAAACAGAGAACAAACGTCTGCAGGAAGAACGAAAACGACTTCAGGAAGAAAAACGTAAAACAGAGTCGGAACGGCAGCAGCTGCAGGAAGGGAACAGAAAGCTGACATACGACAGACAGAAAGCGGAAGAAGAAAAGAGACAGCTGCAGGAAACAAAACAGAAAGCAGAGGAGGAAAAACAGCGTCTGACCGAAGAAAACAAAAAGCTGGCAGACGAAAACAAAAAGCTGGCAGACGAAAACAAAAAGCTGGAGAAAGAAACAAAAAATTCACAGGAACGCCAAAAACAATCAGAAGAGGAAAAGAGCAGCCAAAAAGCGGAAAATCAAAAACTTCTGGAAGAAAAAAAGAGGTCAGAGGAGAAAACCGGCAAACTGCTGGAAGAAAAACGAAAGCTGGAAGCGGCCAATATGACGCTGCTGGAAGAAAAACGGACATTTGAGAAACAACGAAAGGAAAAGGATGAGGCGCAAAAGAAAGAATTGCTGGAAAAAGAAAAACAGCTGAAAGAGTTAAGCCTGCAAAATAAGGAGCTTCTATTAAATAAGAAGAAACTGGAATCATCTCTGGAGGAAGCCCTGTTTGGAAAATTGAAAAAAAATAATACATAGGGAGGGGGAGCGTGCGCAAACGCTCCTTTTTAAGGATAGAATGAAAGACAGAACGATTGAACTGCTGGCTCCTGCAGGATCCTTTGAAACGTTTCAGGCAGTGCTTTCTGCGGGGGCAGACGCAGTCTATGCCGGCGGAAGCCGTTTCGGAGCCCGGGCATTTGCAGATAATTTTACACAGGAGGAACTGCTTTCTGCCATCTCGCTTGCACATCTCCATGGAAGAAAATTTTATCTTACCGTCAATACGCTCCTGAAAGAACGCGAATTGGAGGAAGAACTGTATGGGTATCTGCTTCCCTGTGTCAACATGGGACTTGACGCTGTCATCGTACAGGATATCGGAGCGCTCGCATTGATACGGGAAGTATTTCCGACACTTTCCATACATGCCAGCACACAGATGACGATTACAGGCGCCTCCGGTGCGAAATGGCTTGAGGATCTTGGCGTATCCCGTATGGTAGCGGCGCGTGAACTCTCTTTAAATGAGATAAAAGAAATACGGACAGAGACAAATCTTGAGATCGAGACATTTGTGCACGGAGCCCTTTGCTACTGTTATTCCGGGCAGTGCCTGTTCAGCAGTATGTTAGGCGGCAGAAGCGGAAACCGCGGCAGATGTGCGCAGCCCTGCCGCCTTCCCTATGAAATTTATGACGAACAGATGAAAAAACAGCCGCAGCGCGGAAAGTATCTGTTAAGCCCAAAGGATTTGTGTACGGTCAGTTCGATTCCGGAATTTTATGAATGCGGCGTGGATTCCTTTAAGATCGAGGGGCGCATGAAGCAGGCGGAATATGCAGCTGGTGTAGTCGCCACATATCGGGCCAATCTCGACCGGTTCCAAAACGACTGTGCAAAATTTGGTTTCCCGGAAGCAAAGGCACGATATAAACCGCAGAAGAAAGATATGCAGCGCTTATCGGATCTTGGCAATCGCAGCGGATTTACCGACGGTTATCTGTACCGACGAAACGGCGGTGAAATGATAACATTTGGCAAACCGAACCATGAAAAAAAGGGAGAGGAATCGTTATCCGGGGATTGGCATAATCACAAAACAACCGAATTAAAAGAAAAAATTGAGGGAATCTTAATACTAAAAAAAGAATTGTCTGCTACACTGACAGTAAGCTGCCGCGGACATAACGTATGCGTGGCCGGAAGTACCACACAATCAGCCCATAAAAATCCTCTGTCACGGGAGCAGGCAAAGTCACAGATCAAAAAAACCGGAAATACGCCGTTTGTCTTTGAAAAACTGATGATTGAGATGGACGAAGACATATTTGTTCCGGTTTCCACGCTCAAACAGCTGCGTCGCGACGCGCTTACACAACTGTCTGAAGCAATTTGTGAAAACGAAAATCGAAAAAAATATCCCATGCAAAAAATCTGTCATATATCGTCTGCTTATGATATATTTCCTGCAAAAACACCGGAGAAAAACAAACAATTCTCTTTTGTAGTATCAATTGTACAGAGAAGCCAGCTTTTTCCGGTGCTTGACATTCCGTTTGCAGAAGCAGTTTATCTGGACAGCAGCTGTTATACAAGAGAACAGATTTGGATACAATTGCAGGAAGACGTAAACCGGATTCATCAATATCAAAGACAGGCATACCTGATGTTTCCGGCAGTTTTTCGGAGTGAGACTGCAAAATTTTACCGCAGTCACAAAGAAAAACTCAAAGAGATGGGACTGGACGGCATTGTTGTCAGAAATTTTGACGGAGCATCCTTTCTGAAAGACGAATTACAGGATTTTTTTCCGGTTATTTTAGATTCTGGTATATATACGTATAATAACCGGGCAAAATCATTTCTGTGGAGCGCTTTTCATCCTCTGCGGGATTGTGCGCCTCTGGAATTAAACAAAAAGGAGATTTTCGAACGAAATAACAGCGGAACGGAACTGCTTGTATACGGACGCATTCCGCTTATGGTTTCCGCGCAGTGCGTCGCAGCCAATACGGGCGCGTGCAGCGGAAAAAAACGCATTTATTATCTGAAAGACCGATACAGAAAGTTTTTTCCGGTCAGAACCGACTGCGCGGATTGCTCTAACACAATCTATAATGCATCCCTGCTGAACCTGGCAGGTTACCTGGACGAATTAAAACAGGCGGGGATTCGTTTCGGCAGAATTTCTTTTACCGTTGAAAGTGAAAAAGAAGTCAGACGTGTTTTACAGGGTTTCCGGCGGGTTTTATACCAGGGGGCCGATTTTAAGGAACAGTTTCCCGGAGAATATACATACGGACATTACAAACGTGGGGTAGACTAACTATGGCGAATATTATTGTAGAGGCTGTCAAATATCTGATCATCCTGTGTTTTGCTTTTTATACCTATGAATGCTTTGCATCACTGCGGGGGACTGTCAGCACAGTAAAAAAGAATCGAATTTTTATACGCCAGCGCATATTTCTGTTTTTGATTCATTTTGGCGCTTTTCTTGCACTCTATGTGACGACGGAAGAGATCAGCATTTTGTTTTTTTACCTTTTCCAGGTGGTATTTTTTTCCATGCTGCTGACATGCTATCAGCTTTTTTATGAAAACTGCTCGATGCTTTTGGTCAACAATATGTGTATGCTGCTGGCGATCGGATTTATTATGCTGACAAGACTCTCTTTTCAGCGCGCTGTGAAACAATATATCATCGCGCTGGTGACGGCAGGACTTACGCTGTTGATTCCGCTTATTGTTCAGAAAATGACATGGTTAAAAAAATTCGGATGGGTTTTCGCTCTGTTTGGAATCTGTGCGCTGCTTGTAGTTACCGTGTTTGGTTCTACGACATACGGGGCAAAAATTTCTATTTCCATCGCGGGATTTTCGGTACAGCCCTCCGAATTTGTAAAAATACTGTTTGTTTTCTTTACCGCCTGTATGCTGTGGCAGTCGACCGATTTTCTGCGGGTTGCAGTTACAACGGCCATTGCAGCCGCACATGTGCTGATCCTTGTCGCATCCAAAGATCTGGGCGGCGCGCTGATTTTCTTTATCACCTACCTGATTATGCTGTATGTCGCTACAAGAAAGCTGTTTTATCTGGCCGCCGGTCTTTTAAGCGGCTGCGTGGCCGCGATTGCTTCTTACGGTCTGTTTTCGCATATCAGGGTGCGCGTGCTGGCATGGAGTGATCCGCTCAGCGTGATTGACAACGAAGGATATCAGATTTCTCAGTCTCTGTTTGCAATCGGTACCGGAGGATGGTTTGGAATGGGGTTAAATCAGGGTACGCCAAACCGTATTCCAATCGTAGAGCAGGACTTTATTTTCTCGGCAATTTCCGAGGAGATGGGAGGTGTCTTTGCTCTTTGTCTGATTATGGTATGCGTCAGCTGTTTTCTGATGTTTTTAAACATCGCAATGCAAATGCGCGACCAGTTTTATAAACTGGCGGCGCTTGGACTTGGGATTCTCTACGGATTTCAGATTTTTCTTACAATCGGCGGAGCGATCAAAATGATTCCGTCAACCGGGGTTACGCTGCCTCTTGTAAGTTACGGCGGCAGCTCTCTGCTGTCTACGATGATTATTTTTGCAGTGATTCAGGGCTTTTATATGTTAAAACAGAAGGAGGGGGAGCTTAATGGCGCAAAAGGAAACGGACAGGAACGTTTCAGCGAAAAAGAAAGTTTCCAGGAAAAATAGGGAATTTGCCGTCGTCGCCTATTCATTTCTTGCTCTTTTTGTCGGGATGATGGGATATTTTATCTATTTTCAGACAGTGCTCAGCGAGGATTTTATCAATAATCCTTATAACAAGCGACAGGAGATTTTTCAGGAGAAGATTGTACGCGGTACGATTTACGCGGCGGACAGAGAGATTTTAGCGGAGACAGTGACGGATGCGGACGGAAAAGAAACGCGCCGCTACCCGTATGACAATCTGTTCGCACATGTGGTCGGATATGCCAATCATGGGAAAACAGGATTAGAGTCGTTTGCTAATTTCAATTTGCTGCGTTCTAATATATCGGCTCCGGAAAAAATAGCGGGGGAGTTGTCCGCAGTAAAAAATCCGGGCGATAATGTTGTGACAACGCTGTCGCTCAAACTGCAGCAAACGGCGTTTGACGCAGTCGGCGCATTTCGGGGAGCGGTTGTCGTGATGGAACCGAAAACCGGAAAGATTCTTGCCATGGTGTCCAAGCCGGACTATAATCCCAATACGGTTTCCGAGGACTGGGCGCTTTTAACGGCGGAAGACAATGATAAATCGCAGCTGTTAAACAGGGCCACGCAGGGACTTTATCCGCCGGGTTCCACATTTAAAATTCTGACTACCTTAGAATACATCCGTGAACATCCGACGGATTACGAGTCCTACCAGTACGACTGTACCGGCGATTTTGCCTCGGGTAATGCAAAGATACACTGCTATGGCGGAACAAGGCACGGAAATGTGGATCTGAAAAGCTCGTTTGCACGTTCCTGCAATACTTCCTATGCATCGCTTGGCCTGACGCTTGATCTTGACCGTTTTAAATCACTGTGTGATGAACTGCTGTTTAACAGCAGCCTGCCGATCGATTTGCTCTATAACAAAAGCAGTTTTGTGCTCTCGCCAAACGATGCGGATTCCGCTGTGATGGAAACGTCAATCGGTCAGGGGAAAACGCTTGTGACCCCGCTTCATATGGCTCTGATTACCTGCGCAATTGCAAATGACGGAACGCTGATGAAGCCGTATGTAATTGACCGCATAGAAAATGCGAACGGTTCCGTCGTAGAACAATATAAACCGGCTGCCTTTCTGCAGCTTATGACACAGGAGGAAGCCGGGATTCTGCAGGATTTTATGCATTCGGTTGTAACAGACGGCACAGGCAAAAAATTAAAAGATCAGATTTATGATGCATTCGGTAAGACAGGGAGCGCCGAATACTCCACCGGAGCGGATTCCTCGCACTCCTGGTTTGTCGGATATGCAAAAATGGAAGGAAAAGAAGATATCGCCGTATCGGTGATTGTAGAGCGGTCAGGTTCCGGAAGCGAGTATGCCGTACCGATAGCAAAAGAAATTTTTGAGGTATATTTTCAAAATTAGGATATAAAATTGGAAAATTTGTGGAATAATTGTTAACAGGATTGATTTACAGGAGGGATTCTTATGTTAAAAAAGAGAAACATAGCAGTTGCAGTCATCTTCAGTTTTCTGATTTCCGTTTTATTTACCGGATGCGGAAAAAAGGAAATTGATAACGTTTCACTGGAGGGAAGCTGCCATAATATTTTAAGCCAGCTGTATGCGACGGCTGATGTCGACGATACGGTGCGTGAGGCACTGGAGAATTACGTTGCAATGGAAATTCCGGACGAGAATCAGGAGTATCTGCTTGGAACCACAGAGGTGGAATATACAGATTCCGTGGCATCGGTACCGATGGTAAATGTTGACCCATATCAGTGCATATTGCTGCGCATAAAAGATCCGGATAAAGTAGACGAGGCAAAACAGCTGCTCTCGGACAATGCAGATCCGAGAAAATGGGTCTGCGTCGAGGCTGAAAGCGTCATAATCGAAAACGTTGGCGATGTGATCCTCTATATTATGGCGGATCAGAAGACAGCGGAGGCTGTCCGTAATGCATTTCTGGCTTTACAGCAATAGAAAAAAGTATTATACTAAATGAAAGATAAAGACCACATCAGGAGGTATTGCAATGATAGAAGCAACAAGCTGTGGTGGTGTGGTAATATTTCGTGGGAAGATACTGCTCCTGTATAAGAATTATAAAAACAAATACGAGGGCTGGGTACTTCCAAAGGGAACCGTAGAGCCGGGGGAAGAATATAAGGAAACGGCGCTGCGGGAAGTATTGGAGGAGACAGGCGCGCATGTCAGCATAATCAAATATGTCGGCAAAAGCCAGTATTCCTTTGCTATCCCTGATGATACCGTACAAAAGGAAGTTCACTGGTATCTGATGATGGGGGATAATTACTACAGCAAACCACAGCGCGAGGAATATTTTATCGACTCCGGATATTACAAGTACCATGAAGCTTTTCATCTGCTTCGTTTTCCAAATGAAAAGCAGATCCTGGAAAAAGCTTACAACGAATATCTGGAACTGAAAAAGAGTAATTTATGGGGCAGTCACAAGTATTTTTAGTTGATATCTTAATTCAGACGGAGAATTTTCATGATTTGGTATAAAAATTTATATGTCGGAGAGAAGATCGGGCGAGGGGCGGCGCGTGTAAAGTGGAAGATACGGCACAATGCCGGACAGATCTCGATCTATGTGATTGCGCTTGCGTCAAATGAAAAAAATCTTCTGGATATCATTCCGGCACAGGAGTTGCTGCAGAAATCGTATCCGAAAAAAAATCTGTATGTGGTAGGCCTGGCAAAAGGCTATGATGAAGCGATCCAGACAGCATCCTCAATTGTGATGGATGTGTATCGTAAGACGGGGACATTTACGGTTCGGAATTTTATCCTGTCAGGAAGCGGGACAGGGAACTCTTAGGTTAGGAGAATAAGAAAACGAATGTCAGTCATTATCATTATATGTAAGATTTTGGGGATCCTGCTGTTATCGCTGCTATGTGTATTACTTTTTTTGCTGTCGCTGCTGTTGTTTGTTCCGGTTGGGTATGCGGCCCGGGGGGAATCCGACGAAAGATGGAGGATACAGGCAAAATTGTCCTGGTTGTTTTCCGCCGTTTCCTTTCATTTTCATTATAATGAAGAAAGAGTGGAGACCTTTTTTCAGCTGTTTGGCTTTCGGCTCAAAAAAAACAAAGAAAAAAAGCAAAAAAAGAAGAAGAATAATGCAAAAGATATTATAACCGATCCGGCAAATCCGGGAACGCAGTCAGAGCCGGGAACGCAGTCAGAGCAGAAAGATACGCCGCATGAGACGGCAGTGCCAGAAAAAACGGCATTGCCAGAAGAGACGGCAGTGCCGGACATTGCCGGTTCCTCTCAGAGCAAAACGGAAGCAAAACAGCAGAGTTTTTCGAGAAAGCCAAAGGCTGCTCCCAAAACAGAACATTTTTCAAAAGAAACGACAGAACGCTTCCGCTCGGCAGGAGACAAGGCAAAGGGCGCAGTTCAAAAAACGGGTGATTTCAAAAAAAAACTGTCGGATAAAGCAAATCAGAAAGCATTTTCCTACATATGGAAAGAGCTTGTCTATCTGTTAAAACATATGCGTTTTCGCAGACAAAAGACAGCCATCGAATTTTCTGCAGGCGACCCGGCCGCAACAGGCCTGGTTCTGGGCGTATTATCTGTTTTCCCGTTCTTATACAGGGAAAACAGCAATGTTTATCCTGATTTTGTGTCAGATCAGGCATACCTGAGAGGAGAATTCTGGTTTTGCGGACATGTAAGGCTCTTACATGTACTGATTTCCGCAATACGGCTGTTTCTAAAGAAAGAGTTTCGTTACCTGATGAAAAATTTTATCAAATAGAAAGGCAGGAATAAGTTATGTCAGACAATAGCTTCCATACAACAGTGGAATCTTTATTTAAAGGGATGGATAGTTTTATCACAACAAAAACGGTCGTTGGAGATGCGGTTCATATCGGGGATACGATCATTCTCCCGCTGGTGGACGTATCATTCGGCGTTGCAGCCGGCGCGTTTTCCAAAGAAAAGAGCAATAACGGCGCAGGCGGAATGGGCGGAAAGATTATGCCAAGTGCGGTACTTGTAATCCAAAACGGTACAAGTAAACTGATCAATATTAAAAATCAGGATGGTATTACAAAAGTACTTGACATGGTACCCGATTTTGTCAACAAATTTTCCGAGAAGAAAAAACAGGCCGACGCGTCGAAAGAACCTGCCGATGAAGAGGCAAAGAAAGCAGCCGGGAAAGAAATGGAAGAAATGTTGAGTGATTCCGTAAATAAAGAATAGGCAAAGACGTCATACAAAAGATCCAAAAAGGCATATAGTAAAAGTAAGAAACAGTGTTTTTTTGGGGTATCATGAAACAGATCATCGGCTTTGCACTCTTTTGCTTTGCAATTGGCATGCTTGTAATGCTTGTCATAGATAACAGTTTTATTGGCCTTTTGATTATTGTCATCTGCCTGGCAGCGGGATATTTTCTGTTTTGCCACTGTTAAAAATGGCCGAATGACAGGGCAGGGCCGATATGAGCTGTTTTTATACGTATGATTTTTAGAAAGGCACGGTAGAGTACACATGAATATTACAATGACAGGAAATCTTGGCAGCGGTAAAACGAGCGTGTGTAAAGAATTAAAACAGCTTGGATATGACGTGATTTCCGCAGGCGATATTTTTCGTGATATTGCCGCTGCACGCGGGATTTCCGTAATCGAATTGAACGAGCGCGCAAAAAAAGACAGAAGTATTGACGATATGTTAGACCGCCGCAGTACGGAGCTGGGACAGACATTGGACAATACGGTTTTTGATTCCAGGCTGGCGTGGCATTTTGTAAATGAGAGTTTTAAAGTATTTTTACTGGTCAAAACAGATGAGGCGGCAAGACGCGTTTTCTCCGGCGACAATCGAAACGCGGAGGAATACCAGTCGATCGGGGAAGTGCGGGAAGGTTTGAAAAAGCGTGCCGATCTGGAGCAGGAACGCTTCTTAAATCTATACGGACTGGATTACTATGACGGCAGCAATTACGATCTGATTATTGAGAGTACAAGTGCGTCCCCAAAACAGATTGCGGCGGAGATTGAGCGCCGTTACAGACAGTATCTTGCAGAACCGTTTTCTACGAAAGTTGTTTTAAACTGCGCAGACAAAGACCGGGTTTTTGAGGAAATGACAAAAGATCCCGGAAATACAGAAGAATATCATCTTAATTTCTCAAAAATTTTCTCTTAGCAGAGGTTTCGGTTGATTAGGAAAAGACAGTGATACCTGTTAAAAAGCTGCCGCATGACAGAAATCTGAAATGCGGCAGCTTTTATGTTTATGCCGACCGGCCTGCATCGCGATTGATACAGATCAGCCGGTTGATATAACGTTTTGTCGGATCTGTTCTCAGGCCAGAAGTTCTCTGACACATGCGGCAATATTTTGATCTTTGCAGTCAGCAAAGAAATGATCTTTAAATTTTTCTCCGCTTAATGCGCCTTTTACCAGTTCCTGATCCAATTCTTTTAAGATAAACAACATATCGCGGTGTGTTACTTTCTTTACTTCGTCCAAAATCTTTTTATTGCGCTGTTCCGGTACGACACGCTCTTTCGGATATCCGCCTCCGCCCGGTGTGCAGAATAATTTTTCAAAAATATAAGTAAGATTTAATTCTCCGCCCCAACCGAAATTTTCGGCAAACGGCAGCGCCACACAATTGCCGTCGTTTACCTGTGAAAACAGATAGGCGTCAAGCGGAGATTCAATATGTCCGCAGAGTACCTGCGGAAAAGAATTACATGCGAGCATTGCGCCCTCGCCGGTTCCGCAGCCTGTGATGACATAATCCGCAGCGCCGGAGTTCAGCAGTACAGCTGCAAGAATCCCGTTCTGCACATAGGTCAGCTGATGCTCGTCCTCTGCTGTGTACATACCGTAATTTACAACCGTATGTCCCATCGGTTCTACGACGGATTTTAAAGTATTGTATACCATCTCGTTTTTTGCCGCCTGGCTGTTTTCATTGATTAATGCGATTTTCATAATTTCCTCCAAATGATCTTATTGTAAACCCTGATTCTGCAATTTCTGCTGCGCCGTTTTACAGCAGGTCTTTCATATCAATGCCGTCCATATCGTCAAAATCCTGATTTTCTCCGACCATGCCCCAGATAAAGGTATAGGCCTGCGTGCCGCTGCCGGAATGGATGGACCAGCTTGGAGAGATCACAGCCTGTTCGTTGCGCATTACAATATGTCTTGTCTCCTGCGGTTCGCCCATATAGTGCATAACGAACGCATCTTCCGGCATATCGAAATACAGGTAAACTTCCATGCGCCTGTCATGAGTATGGCTTGGCATTGTGTTCCAAACGCTGCCCGGCTCTAATTTCGTCATACCCATTTCCAGCTGGCAGCTTTCTACCTGTCCCGGAAGAATATATTTACAGATGGTGCGGTGGTTTGCCGTTTCAAGAGAACCGAGTTCTACTTTATTGCTGTCTTTGATAATGACTACGCCGTCCTCCGGCGTGCCTTCCGGTTTGATCAAAACGGTCGGATATGTCATATGTGCCGGCGCGCTGTTTAAATAAAATTTGGCAGGAGCGGAAGCGTCATCGCTTGCAAATGAGATGTCTTTGGATCCCATACCGATATACATTCCCTCTTTATGGCCTACCCGGTAAGCTTTTCCGTCGACAGTGATCGTTCCGCTTCCCCCGATATTGATGACTCCAAGTTCACGTCTTTCACAGAAATACTGCGCGCGCAGTTCATCGCCTGCCGTAAGCTTTAATGTTTCTTTTACCGGTACGGCCGAGCCTGTGATAATGCGGTCAATGTGGCTGTAAACAAGCTTAATGTCGTCCGGCTGAAACAGATCGTCGATTAAAAATTCTTCCCGCAGACGCGCTGTGGTGTAATGTCTGACATCTCTTGGAGATGCGGCTGTTCGTAATTCCATATGTATTACACTCCTTTTTTAATATGATAGGCAGGCCTTACGCTTAAAAAAGCGTAAGACGAAAGCCGAAATAGTTTACTGCATTATTATAACAGATTCCTTTCACAATTTCACCTAAAATATCATAATCATCCGGAAATTCTCCGTTGTCTACCCAGCTGCCGATCAGATTACATAAAATACGGCGAAAATATTCGTGGCGCGTATAAGACAGAAAGCTTCTTGAGTCGGTCAGCATACCGACAAATCCGGACAGATTGCCAAGATTGGCGAGAGAGATCATCTGGTCTGTCATACCTGTCTTGTGGTCGTTAAACCACCATGCGGATCCCTGCTGGATTTTAGCAACGGCAGTCGAATCCTGGAAGCAGCCCAGTATCGTGCCGATCGCCTGATTGTCGTTCGGATTCAAACTGTAGATAATTGTTTTCGGAAGAGCGTCTTCCTGATTTAAAGCATCCAGATAGTTGGCCATCTCGGAGGACGGGGCATAGTTGTTGATACAGTCGTAACCGGTATCAGGCCCGAGACGTTCAAACATCCTTGTGTTATTGTCGCGTTTGCATCCGTAATGAAGCTGCATAACCCAGCCGCGCTTTGCATATTCGGCCCCGGCAAAACGCATAAACGCCGTTTTAAATTTCAGTTCTTCCTCGCGGGAGATCCGGCTGCCAATCAGCCGTTTTTTCAGTATCTCATTGATTTCCTCATCGGACGCCGGAACATACATCACATACTCCAGCGCATGATCGGATACGACGCAGCCCATAGAGGAAAAGTAATCCATACGATTCGCAAGCGCCCTGCACAAATCGGAAAACCCGGCAATGGCAACCCCGGAAACAGCTGAAAGCCTGTCCAGATAATCCAGATAGTCTGCTTTTTCGATATTCATCGCTTTATCGGGACGCCATGCGGGCAGAACCTGTACGTCAAACGACGGATCGTCTGCTATTTTTTTATGCCACTCCAGCGAATCAACCGGATCGTCGGTGGTACAGATCAAAGTGACATCAGACTGCTTTATGATATTGCGTACCGTCATGTCGGGATCCGCGAGACGCCTGTTACAGAGTTCCCATACTTCCTGCGCTGTTTTTTCGCACAGAACGCCCTGGTAGCCGAAATATTTTTTCAGTTCCAGATGGCTCCAGTGGAAGAGCGGATTGCCGATTGCTTTCCCAAGAACCTGCGCCCATTTGAAAAACTTTTCTTTGTCGGAAGCATCGCCGGTGATATAGCGCTCGTCGACGCCGCAGGAGCGCATAATACGCCACTTATAGTGGTCTTTGCCAAGCCAGACCTGCGTCATGTTTTCAAATCTGCGGTCTTTGTAGATTTCCTGCGGATTGATATGGCAGTGATAATCAAGTACAGGGGCTTTGGCTGCATATTCGTGGTAGAGTTTTTCTGCCGTTTTGGTCTGCAGTAAAAAGTTGTTGTCCATAAACTGTTTCATATTTGCCTCTTTTCTGCGCATTTTCTGCGCGATATATTTTGGGTGAGCCGACCTTTCCATACTAAAAATAAGTCGAACCGCGTTTGATCAGTTTTCCCGAAAAAACGGACATTTTTGGCATTTCTTCACCGGCAAGTACGCCGAGCAGAGTCTGCACAAGCCGATGTGTCAGCGTTTCAAGACGGTTGTCCACAGAAGTCAGCTCCGGCGTGCAGCAGGTTGTCAGTATGGAATTATTATACCCGATGACCGACAAATCTTTCGGGACATCAAGATTCTGTTTCTGGGCATATTTTATGCCGCCGACTGCAAGCAGGTCGTCAGCCGCAATAATACCCTGAAAATGGAGTTCTTTTGCCGTATCCTCAATAAACGCGGCAATCTGGTTTGCATCGGAGGAATCATTCGGATAAAATCTCATATAATTCTGTGGATTCTCAATTCCAAATGACTGCAGCGCCCGCAAAAATCCAGCCATTTTTTTTATCCCGCTGTAAGAACGGATATTATATAAGTACAGAATATCGCGGATTCCGCCGGAAATCATGCTTTTTGCTGTCTCAAACATGGTTGTTTCGTCATCGCAGAGAGTGCAGTATACATTCGGATAGTCAAATGCCGCATTTAGCAGCATAATGGGAACACGATGGGAGCCGTCTTTGATATACTGGTTTTCTTCTTCTGTTGTGCCGATAAAATGGGAACCCACAAGGATCAGTCCGTCTATTTTTTTTGACAGGATAAGATCCAGATAATTTTTTTTCAGATCGAGATTGTATCCGGTGCAGCAGAGCAGTGATTCATAGCCGTTAGCCTGCAGTTCCTGTTCCAGGTAAAAGACAGCTTTTGCCAGAAAAAGATCAGACGAATCGGCGCAGAGTATGCCGATTGTGTGCAGTGACTGCAGTCCCATCCCCCGTGCAAACGCATTCGGCGTATATCCGTATTTTTCAATTACATCCGAAACTTTCTGGCGGGTGGACGGTCTTACTTTATCGCTCCCGTTAATCACACGGGAAACTGTCGCAATGGATACGCCTGCTTTTTGGGAAATATCGTAAATGGTCATTGTACTGGAGTCCGTTTCTTTTTTTATATGTTTTTTGGGTTACAAAAATGAAAGCGTTTACATTTGATTGTCTATATTATACAACGGGACGAGAAAGATTTCAAGATCTGATTTCATAAAAAATACGAAAAATGATTCATAATTGACAAAAAAATCGTTATTATTACTAAATATTCAAAAATTTAATCTTGACTATTTGCGGAAAAAATGTAAAAATAATAATGTAAACGCTTACAATACCAGGGAGGACAACATCTATGGAATTATTGAACAGAGCAAAAACAGGGAAAAAATCAAGACCAATCCGGGTACTGCAATTTGGAGAGGGAAATTTCCTGCGGGCCTTTGTCGATTATATGATTGACATTGCGAATGAGCAGGGAAAATTTGACGGAGATATCGTGCTGGTAAAGCCGATTGAATTTGGTAATTTAGACCGCTTTCATGAACAGGAATGTCAGTATACGGTTCAGCTGCGGGGAATTGTGGAGGAAACGGGAAAAGCGGAAAAAATCAACCGTATTATCACAAGTGTTGCCGACGCTGTGGACGCATACAGTGAATATGAGACATATGCCGCACTTGCAAAACTGGAATCTCTGCGGTTTATTGTCTCGAATACGACGGAAGCAGGGATCGTTTACGATGATACTGACTGCATGGAATACAAGCCTCCCAGGACGTATCCGGGCAAGCTTACAAAGTTTCTCTATGAAAGATTTCAGTTTTTTCACGGTGACAGGAAACGCGGGCTTATTATGCTTCCGGTAGAACTGATTGACGATAACGGGATTCGTTTAAAGGAATGCGTCTTAAAACTTGCCGCACGCTGGAACCTGGAGGAATCGTTTGTCTCATGGGTGAATGAAGCATGTATCTTTACGTCCACCCTGGTAGACCGCATTGTAACAGGCTACCCGAAAGACGAAGCCGGGGAACTCTGCCGCACGTTCGGCTATCAGGACAACCTGATTGTTACCGGGGAACCGTTTGCGCTCTGGGTGATCGAAAGCGAAAAGGATATCAGAGCTGAACTGCCTCTGCCGCAGGCGGGGCTTCCGGTGATTTTTACAGACAACCAGAAACCTTACAAGCAGAGAAAAGTGCGCATTTTAAACGGCGCGCATACCTCTTTCGTACTGGCCTCCTATCTTTGCGGCAATGATATCGTGTTGGAATCCATGCAGGATACGCCTGTATTTGAATTTATGAAAAAAACGATATTTGAGGAAATTATCCCGACACTGACACTTCCGAAACAGGATCTTTTGGATTTTGCACAGGCAGTGATCCGGCGTTTTCACAATCCGTATGTCAAACATGCGCTGCTGTCGATTTCACTCAATTCCGTCTCGAAATGGCGGGCGAGATGTATGCCGAGTCTGCTTGCTTACTTTGAAAAAGAAGGAAAACTTCCGACGAACCTGACGTTTTCCCTTGCCGCGCTGCTGGCGTTTTATACCGGAACAGAAATTCGTGGCAAAGCGCTGATCGGACACAGGGATGACGCAGAGTATCAGATTATGGACGATATGCCGGTGCTTTTGTTTTTTGCCGAACACAGCGGGAGGGCAACAGAAGATTATGCAAAAGCCGTACTTTCCAATCTCTCATTCTGGGGACAGGATCTGTCGGAAATCGACGGATTGACCGGGGCGGTTTCTTCCGCTCTGATTGATATCCGTGAAAACGGTATGAGAAAAGCGATGGAACATCTGGGACAGGAAACGGAGGGAAACATTGAAAGATTTTATCAAAATCCATGAAAATGACAATGTCGTTGTCGCATTACAAGAACTTCCGGCAGGTCAGGAAGTTGAGATAAAGGGAAAAAATGACGCGGAAATAAAAATCACTGTCTCCGATACGATTCCGGCCGGACATAAGATGGCAATCCGCGCCATAAAACAGGGGGAGGACATTGTAAAATACGGCTTTCGTATCGGTACGGCAAAAGAGGAGATTAACGCAGGACAATGGGTACATGTGCACAATATCAAAACCTCGCTCGGCGATCTGTTGGATTACGATTACCAGCCGGTGCATGCAGCGCAGGCGACCCTGGATGACGTGAAATTTATGGGTTATGTACGCGCAGACGGAAGCGTCGGCGTGCGGAACGAAATCTGGGTGATTCCAACGGTCGGCTGTGTGAATAATGTTGCTTCGGCATTGGCAAATGCGGCAGACAGGAAAGCCAAAAACGGCGTGGATGCGGTGGTTGCGTTTCCTCATCCATACGGATGTTCCCAGATGGGGGATGACCAGGAACATACAAGGATGATTCTCGCCGATTTAATCCGTCATCCAAATGCCGGCGGCGTTCTTGTGCTTGGACTTGGCTGTGAAAACAGCAATATCGGGGAACTGAAAAAATATCTGGGCAGTTATGACGAAAAACGCATCCGGTTTCTTGTATGTCAGGAATCGGCGGACGAGATGGCGGACGGCGCCGCTCTGTTAGACGAATTGATTTCTCTGGCAGGTTCAGATAAACGCGAACCGGTCAGCGCATCAAAACTGACGGTTGGTATGAAATGCGGCGGAAGCGACGGGTTTTCCGGCATCACCGCAAATCCGCTTGTCGGGAGATTCTCCGATCTTTTCATCGCCCGGGGAGGCACAACGATTCTCACGGAAGTGCCGGAGATGTTCGGAGCGGAAACACTGCTTATGAACCGCTGCCAGAACAGAGAACTGTTTGAGAAAACCGTAAAACTTGTCAATGATTTCAAACAGTATTTTAAGGACAACAATCAGACGATCTATGAGAACCCTTCTCCCGGCAATAAATCCGGCGGCATTTCCACCCTGGAAGACAAATCGCTTGGATGTACCCAAAAGTCGGGCAGTTCTTCCGTCAAAGGTGTGTTGATGTACGGTGAACGTGTATCGGCGCACGGACTAAATCTTTTAAGCGCGCCGGGCAACGATCTCGTCGCATCCACGGCGCTTGCGGCAAGCGGCGCGCAGATCGTCCTGTTTACGACAGGGCGCGGCACACCTTTTGCGTCCCCTGTTCCGACAGTGAAAATTGCAAGCAACAGCGCGCTTGCCGAAAAGAAGAAAAACTGGATTGATTTTAACGCGGGAACATTAATCGAAGACGCGTCTTTGGACGAAATGGGACAAAAACTCTTTGATTATGTCATTGAAGTGGCCTCCGGAAAAAAAGTCTGCAGCGAGGAGGCCGGTTTTCATGATATGGCAATTTTCAAACAGGGCGTCACACTTTAAAAAAATAAACTCCGATATGGGAAGATAGAAGAGAAAAATAACAGTCTGGACTAAAAAAAGATTCTTTTTTACCGGAAAATGTGTTACAATACAGGAAAGTCCTCTGGGCCTGTATTGCTTCAGAGGCAAAACATGCCGTAAAAAGCGTTGGGGTGAGAGTTATGAAAAAAAATCATAAAATATGGAAATCTGCGGCATGTCTTTTGGCTGCTATGACATGTGCGGTTTCCTGTTCCGGCCTTTCGTCATCGGACGGTTTGGGGACGGACAGAACCGCAGATGCCGCAGCCGATACAGAGAGAAAAAACGGGGATGCTGTTTTGAATGACACATCCGCAGGATATGAAAACTGTACGCTCACAATTTCCTGGTGGGGCGGCGAAGCAAGGCATGACGCTACGCTTCAGGCGCTTGAGGTTTTTGAGGAGAAGTATCCGGGCATTTTTGTGGAGAGTACTTACGGCGCATGGAACGGCTGGGAAGATAAAATGGCGCAGGCTTTTTCGGATCGGACAGCAGAGGATGTGATTCAGATTAACTGGAACTGGATCATGCAGTACGGAACAAAAAAAGCTGCATTCCTGAATCTGGACAATTGTTCCGGAGTTATCGACCTGACCGGAATCAATAAAAAGTGGCTGGATCTGTGCCGTGCGGCGGACGGTTCCCTGGCCGGGATTCCGGTATCTGTGACAGGGCGGATTTTTTACTGGGATACGACGACGTTCGACGAGGCCGGCATTGAGATCCCGTCTTCGGCAGAGGAGCTTTTTGCTGCCGGGGAAGCATTCTGCAACTGGGATGCGTCTTATTATCCGCTGGCAATGGGCGCATATGACAGAATGATCTTTCTTGTCTATTATCTGGAATCTGTCTATGGAAAAGACTGGGTCAGCGGAAACAGCCTCAATTACACGGAAGAACAGATAGCAGAGGGGCTTTCGTTTCTCAAATCTATGGAAGATGCCCATGTAATGCCGACCCTCTCTGAGATGGAAAAAAACAGAGCAGCTTCTCTTGACCAGGATCCAAACTGGATGGACGGCCATTACGCCGGTATTTTTGAATGGGATTCTTCGGCAGACAAATTCGCGCAGGCGGCAAACGGACGCGAAATAGCGGTTGGCGATTATTTCAGGGATTTTGGCGAATTTCAGGGCGGTTTTGCAAAGGTTTCCATGGCGTGGGCGATCAGTGCAGACACAGAACACCCAAAAGAGGCGGCGCTTCTTGTCGATTTTTTGCTGAATGACGAAGAAGCCGCAAAAATTCTGACCTCACAGAGAGGCATTCCGGTATCTTCATCCGCGCTTGACGCAGCCGAAGATAAGATGGATCCGTTAACGGTCGCAGCGAATCAGAAAGTACTTTCCTGGGTTTCGAACAGTCTCGACAGTCATTTTGAGGATATCTCGCTAAAGAGCAGCGACGGACTCTATTCGGATGTGATGGCCGGCTTAAGCGACGGAACTTATACCCCAAAGGAAGCGGCCGGTATCCTTGCGAAAGGCATCCGGGATGCGCTGCAGTAAATAAAATAAAAAGAGGAGAGAGGAAAAAGAATGCAGTTAGGAATACGATTACATGACGTGAAACAGGCGCCGCTTAAGGAGCGTCTGAAAATAACAAGAGAACAGGGATTTGCCTGCGCGCATGTGGCGCTGCCGATGGTGCTGCCGGAGGTTTCGACCGCAGACGATGCATACACGCCGGGATTTGCAATGTACATAAAACGGCTGTTTGCAGAAAACGGGCTGGATATTGCCGTGCTGGGATGTTATTTAAATCTTGCGACACCGGACGAAGAGGCATTAAAGGCAACGACTCACCGCTATATGGCGCATATCCGTCTGGCTTCATTGATGGGAGCCGGCGTTGTCGGGACAGAGACAGGGGCGCCTAATGTGGATTATCACTTTGAAGAGCGGTGCCATACGCAGGAGGCTTTGGATATTTTTATAAAAAACGTGGAGCCCGTTGTCCGTTATGCGGAAAAAATGGGCGTAATCCTTGCAATTGAACCGGTTTACCGGCATATTGTATGCAATCCGAAACGTGCCCGGGAGATGTTAGACCGTCTTGCCTCCCCGAATGTCCAGATTATTTTTGATCCGGTCAACCTGTTGGAAGTCTGCAACTACAGACAGCGGGACGAAATTTTTGCAGAAGCGATCGACCTGCTCGGCGATGAGATTGCGGTTGTGCATATCAAAGACTTTGTGATAAAAGAAGATAAGCTGATTTCCTGTGCCGCAGGAACGGGTGAAATGGATTATTCACAGATCATACGATTTATCAAATCAAGAAAGCCCTTTATCCATGCGACTTTGGAAGATACTGTGCCGGATAATGCGGTTGCGGCGCGGGAATTCATACAGGGGCTGTGGGATCAGGCATAAAATAGCTGACAACTGCAGGCCGCAGAATCGGATTTTTAAAATCAGGCAGGAAAGAGCCGTCTTCCGCTGCGCACAAAAAAACTGTCCGGCGATTTTATCGCCGGACAGTTTTTTGCTCTTAAGCACGCTCTACTTTTCCAGATCTTAAACAGGAAGCACATACATATAATTTCTTTGGTGTTCCGTTTACCTTACAGCTTACGCGCCTGATATTTGACTTCCACATTCTATTTGTTTTTCTATTAGAATGGCTGACATTATTACCGAAATGAGCGCCCTTTCCACAAACTGCACATTTTGCCATATTTTGCACCTCCTTGCATTTTCCTCACCTGTTATGTACAGGCTCACAATATGTTTATTTTAGCAGATTCGTTTTTTAATTGCAAGCAGATTTTAAAAAAAATATAAAAAATGAAAAGGGGACTATGAATTTTGTGAGAAAGCGGTTATAATAAGCTATATAGCAGGCTTTTGAAAGGAGTATCCAAATTTATGAATGGACATATGCATACCCCGCTGGGGAAAGTTACAATTGATTCGGACGTAATCGCAACCTACGCAGGTTCTGTCGCAGTGGAATGTTTTGGCATTGTAGGGATGGCAGCCGTCAACATGAAAGACGGACTGGTAAAATTACTGAAAAAAGATTACCTGACACATGGAATAAACGTGGTCATTGATGCGGACAATAAAATAACGATCAATTTTCATGTGATTGTGTCGTATGGCGTCAGCATCAGTACCGTTACGGACAACCTGATTGACACGGTGAGATACAAAGTAGAAGAGTTTACCGGAATGGAGATTAAAAAAATAAACATCCATGTGGAAGGTGTACGTGTGATTGATTAAGGAGGATTTTTGAGGTGGAAATCACTACAATGAATGCAGAGGTTCTTGCAAAAGCCTTTTTAGCAGGCGCCGGGAATCTGGATGCGAAAAAAGAATGGATCAATGAATTGAATGTTTTTCCTGTTCCGGACGGGGACACTGGTACAAATATGTCAATGACGATTCAGTCTGCCGCAAAGGAAGTGCAAAATCTGGAAAAACCGGATATGAAGTCGCTTGCAAAGGCTATTTCTTCCGGCTCGCTGCGAGGGGCAAGAGGTAATTCCGGCGTTATTTTATCACAGCTGTTCCGTGGTTTTACGAAAGTAATTGCTTCCTGTGAGACAGTGGATGTACAGATTCTATCCGAGGCGTTTCAAAAGGCAGTCGAAACGGCCTACAAGGCAGTTATGAAGCCGAAAGAAGGGACGATTCTGACTGTCGCAAAGGGAATGGCGAACAGAGCGTCAGAGCTTGCCGAGGAGACCGAGGATCTGATTTATTTCGGAGAGGAGATCATCCGGGAAGGGGATCTGGTACTGAAAAAAACGCCGGAAATGCTTCCCGTTTTAAAGCAGGCGGGTGTTGTTGATTCCGGCGGACAGGGCCTGATGCAGGTTATGAAAGGCGCGCTGGACGCATTAAAGGGCAAAGAAATCGTGTATGCGGCAGGAACTGCCAATACATCTGAAAGCAGCGCTTCCTACAATATTGACGCACAGGCGCAGATGGATATAAAATTTGCGTACTGTACGCAGTTTTTAATTATGACGGAAAAACCGATGACAGATGCGAAAGAGCAGGAATTGAAAGCATATCTGGAATCCATCGGCGATTCCATTGTAGTAGTATCAGATGATGAGATCGTAAAGGTACATGTACATACCAACGATCCGGGTATGGCAATGCAGAAAGGCTTAAGTTACGGCAGCCTGACAACGATCATCATTGAAAATATGAAATTAGAGCGGGACGAGAAAGTTTCTGCCCTCAAAGAAAAAGAAATGCAGTCCGCTGAAATCCCTGTCTCAGAGAAAGCGGAGGCAGAAAAACCGCAGGAACCGCCTAAGGAGATGGGTTTTCTCTCTGTCAGCGCGGGGGACGGATTAAATGAGATTTTCAAAGGACTTGGAGCTGATTATATTATCGAAGGCGGACAGACCATGAATCCGAGTACGGAGGATATGTTAAACGCGGTAGAAAAAATTAACGCAGAAACCGTTTTTATTCTGCCGAACAATAAAAATATTATACTTGCGGCCAATCAGGTTGCCTCTCTGTCCGAAGACAAAAAAGTGATCGTAATTCCGACAAAGACAATCCCGCAGGGAATCACGGCTCTGATCAATTATATTCCGGACAGTTCGCCAGAAGAAAATGAAGCGCGCATGAATGAGGAGATCAGTCATGTAAAAACAGGCCAGCTGACCTATGCGGTCCGCGATACGGTGATTGACGATAAAGAAATACGGCAGAACGACTATATGGGAATCGGCGATCACGGCATTATTTCGGTCGGCCAGGATTTGCGGGCTACCGCAATGGATATGGTGCGCCAGTTAATTGACGGGGAATCTTCGCTTGTCAGCATCTATTATGGCGAGGACTGCAAAGAAGAGGACGCAAATGAGATTTCTGCAAGGATCCTTGAAGAATTTCCGGAGATAGAAGTAGAAGTGAACAGGGGCGGACAACCGATTTATTATTATATTGTTTCGGTAGAATAGGAGAGCCGTTATGGATCAAAATGCTTCGATCAGTGCGGTAAAAGGAATCGGCGCAAAAACGGAACTTCTGTTTCATAATTTAGGAGTATACACCGTCGGTGATATACTCCTTCATTATCCGAAAACTTATGTCAGATACCCGGCTGTCATTTTGGCCGATCAGATTGCAGAAAACAGCGTCGCAGCTGTTTTAGGAAAAATCAGAAAAACGCCGGTTGTCATGCAGACAAAAAGTATGCCTGTGACAACCGTAAAGCTTTTCGGCGACGAGAAAGAACTGGAATTAATCTGGTTTCGAATGCCATACATAAAAAGTAAACTAAAGCCGGGCCAGTCGTTTGTGTTCTATGGTAAAGTGGTCCGCAAAAACCAGAAATATGCGATGGAGCAGCCGGTCATCTATACGCAGGAACAGTATGCCAGAATGGAGCAGTCTTTTTTTCCCGTCTATGCTTTAACGAGCGGTATCACAAATCATATGGTTACAAAAACGGTTGCGGCAGTCCTGTCGGAGGATGAGCTGTTTCCTGAGTATCTGCCCGATGAAATTCGAAAAACATACGCGCTGAGCGAATATAATTATGCAGTCAGGCAGATTCATTTTCCGGACGATATGGACACGCTGATCACAGCCCGAAAACGTCTTGTATTTGATGAATTTTTTCTTTTTATTCTTGCGATGCAGTATCAGAAAGAAAAACGAATCCGGGAAAAAAATGAATTCTGCCTTGCCACAGATTCGTTTGTGGAAGAACTGGCCGGGAAACTGCCCTATGAGCTGACCGGCGCGCAGCAGAGGGCCGTCCGGGAGATCAAGGAAGATATGCGGGGAGAATTTGTAATGCAGCGTCTGATCCAGGGGGACGTAGGTTCCGGCAAGACCATTATCGCTTTTCTGGCGATGGCTGACGTGTCGCATAACGGAATGCAGTCGGCTATTATGGCGCCGACGGAAGTGCTTGCAAGACAGCACTATGAAACGTTTCGCACGTTATGTCAGTCGTTCGGTTTAAAAATACCGCTTGTCCTGCTGACAGGAAGTATGACAGCGCGGCAGAAGCGCATGGCGTACGAGTCGCTGCAGATGTATCAGAATGCAATGATCATCGGAACACATGCGCTGATCCAGGAAAAAGCTGTCTACGATAATCTTGCTCTTGTGATTACTGACGAACAGCATCGTTTTGGCGTGCGACAGCGTGAAATATTTGCAGAGAAAGGCAGCAGCCCTCATATTTTAGTGATGAGTGCGACCCCAATTCCACGTACTTTAGCGTTGATTATTTATGGCGACTTTGCGATTTCTGTTGTGGACGAGGTTCCGGCAAAACGCCTGCCGGTAAAAAATTGTGTTGTCGATACGCATTTCCGTCCAAAATCGTATCAATTTATCGAAAAAGAGGTCGAAAACGGACATCAGGCATATGTCATCTGTCCGCTTGTCGAGGAAACAGAAAATCTGGATCTGGAAAATGCAACCGACTATGTAAAAAAGCTTCGCGAAATCTTTCCGGAACATATAAAGCTTGGCCTGCTGCACGGAAAGATGAAACAGGAACAAAAAAATAAAGTGATGGACGGATTTCTGAAAAACGAGTTCCAGGTGCTTGTGTCCACTACTGTTGTGGAGGTTGGCGTTAACGTACCGAATGCGACCGTAATGATGATTGAAAATGCGGAGCGTTTCGGGCTTGCGCAGCTGCATCAGCTGCGCGGACGGGTCGGCAGAGGAGACGCGCAGTCCTATTGTATTATGGTAAACTGTTCTGAGAGCAAATCCGCCCAAAAACGACTTGCTATTTTAAACGAATCAAATGACGGATTTAAAATAGCAGGCGAAGACTTAAAGCTGCGGGGGCCGGGCGATTTTTTTGGGATACGGCAGTCAGGGGAGCTTGCGTTTGCGCTTGCCGACCTCTATCAGGATGCGGATCTTTTAAAGATGGCTTCAGAAGCGGTTTCTGTACTGCTTGCCGATGATCCGGAACTGGAAAAAGAAGAGCATAACAATTTATGGCGTCATTTTGCAACCTATATGCAGGAGAGTTTAAACAAATTGAATTTATAAAGGAAGCGGCGGCACATAGGCGCCGCCGCTATAGTCTTTCCGGACGATCTTTCAGAAAGAGGGCCCGCTGTTTTTCGTTTGTATCTTAGTTTCCAGACATCTGCCTTTCCTGCGCCTCGATCATTTTTTTGACCATATAGCCGCCTACAGAACCGTTCTGCTTGGAAGTCAGATCACCGTTGTAACCTTCTTTTAAAGGTACGCCGATTTCGCTGGCTACCTCATACTTAAAACGGTCTAATGCCCCCTTAGCTTCCGGTACGCTTGCTCTGTTCGATGAACGCTTTGCCATAGTTGTTTCCTCCTTTGGAATTTAATCTGTTTCTTAAGTTTTCGGAATACGCACCAGCTGCGATATGTACCGCGGCGGAGCTATTCCCTCTATATTGAAACAAAAATACGTTGGAGGACTTATTTTCTCGGGAAAATGTCCGCCGCGGTTTTTTGTTCAAAGATAGTATGTGCCGTATCGCTTCAGATAAACATGAAAAATTTGGCACAAAAAAAGATCCGTTTTCAGGATCTTTTTTGATTCATCCTTATTCCAACAGAGTAAGTGCGGAGATATCCGGATGTATGGTCAATGAATAATTGGTGTAATAAACGACAAACCCGGGTGCGCTTCCGTTTGGTTTTTTTACGTTTTTGCGCTGCAGATAGTCGATTTCGACTTTTTCGGAATCCTTTCCTCTGGAATAAAAGGCGGCAAGTTTTCCTGCTTCCTCAAACACACGGTCTGGCATTTCCCCATTATCTGATTTTACGATTACATGGGAACCTGCCATACCCTTTGCATGAAACCACCAGTCATTGCCGGATGCAAACTTAAAGGTCAGTTCGTCGTTCTGATAATTGTTTTTTCCGACATAAATATGATAGCCGTCGGAAGAGAGATAGTGAAACGGCCTGCTTTTGACTTTTACTTTCTTTTCACTGCGTTTTCGACGGATATAGCCGTATTCCGTCAATTCTTCTTTGATCTGCACAAGATCATCCTCATTCTGCGCGATATCCAAAGATGCTGCAATACTTTCCAGATGCGCAATCTCGGATTCTGTCTCTACCGTTAATTCCGAGAGAGCCTCACAGGTCCGCTTGAGCTTATTATATCGGTCAAAATATTTCTGCGCATTTTCCATTGCGGATAACGTCGGATCCAGCGGGATCTTCATAGTTTCATTGGTATAATAATTAAACGCTTCCAACTGCTTTTCACCGCCTGCGTGTCCATAGCCGTAAGTATGCAAAAGCTCCCCGTATACTCGGTATTGATCCCTTTTTTCTGTATCTTGCAGCTGCTTTTTTTGCAGCTGGTATTTTTTTTTGCAGCGTTCCAGCGCTGTATTTACAATTCTGCGCAGATCAGTCGATTTCTGGCGGATGCGCGTATAAACGTTTTTTGATGCATAAAACCGTTCTAACACAACGGAAATCGAATCGTATGACACGGAATGAAAAGCGCCTTTTTCGTCGGAATGTTCATTATATAAGGAGAGCGGAAAACAGAAAAAATCAATCGGTTCACTGTCCCGGTAAATAATATTCGGTTGATAGGCATGATTTTTCACATCCTCTGTCATACGTTCAAAATTCCGGTAAAGATGAAGTTTTTGGCTTTCAGTAAGCGAATCCGGCGGCAGATCGCCGTCTACGGACGCCCGGAAACAGATTTCATTTGCGGCAACCGGACTTATCCCGGTAAAAGAAGAAAAAATTGCCCTTGAAATCGTTGTCGGTTTTTTCATAACGCCTGAGAGAAACAGATCTTCTGTCGCCTCTAACGGGTCTGATTTGTCTTCCTGTGTAGACGGAATACAGTAGAGACGCTGTGGAAGCACTTCGCGCACAGAACTCATCATGGCGGAGACATGCTTGATACTGTCGATGATAACGCCGTTTGCGTGGCAGAATATAATATTGCTGTGTTTTCCCATCAGCTCTACAATCAGCCTTTTTGTACAAAGATCCCCGAGATCGTCAAGATGTTCGATTTCAAATTCTATGATACGCTCCATTCGCGGCTGAAAAATACGTGTAATACGTCCGTTTGCGATATGTTTTCGCAGCACCATACAGAAATTCGGCGCAGTCATTGGACTCGGTTTATTTGTTTCCGTAAGATATAAAAAGGGAAGCGAAGCGCTTGCGGACATCGCAAGCCGAAACTGTCCGTTTGTACCCTTCAGTGTAAAAAGCAGCTCATCGTTTTCCGGCTGAGCAATTTTACTGATTTTCGCATTTAAAACGGTCTGGTTTAGTTCATAGACCAGATTTGAAATAACAAATCCGTCAAAAGCCATTTTTGTAGTACCTCCTTGTCGCAAAAAATCACTGCGCGCTCTATTATAGCCGATTTTAACTGAAAATACAATGCCTGGATCAAAGACCCGAGCAAGATGAAAGCACTTAATCTGAATATCCGTTTTAATATGAGAGCACTTTTAAATATGGGCATTGCTCAGGAAAATAGGAGTAACAGACTATTTTGGGGTGTTGAGTCTGGCTGTGGTGCACAATTAATCCGATATAATAAGGGAAAAACCAGTGGACTATGCATCGCTTTCTGAATTTGCAGAAGCAAATGGATTTGTCATTCAAAATAAAGAATGGAGATTGTGGCTATGAAATTTAACAGTGAGAATTCTAATTACTACGCAATACTATCGAAAGAAATTCCCGATTTTTTGCTGGAATATCTGGATATTCCAGAATTAAAGAGAATTGGTATGGTTGGGATGAATTGTGGAACAGATTATACAAAGCTGTTTCACAACCGACGCTTTTATAGCAGATTAGATCACAGTATCGGCGTTGCCCTGATTATCTGGAAATTTACATATGATAAAAGTCAGACAATTGCGGGGCTTCTGCATGATATAGCAACACCAAGTTTCAGTCACTGCATTGACTATATGCATAAGGATTATATGAAACAGGAATCTACAGAAGCGAAAACAAAAGAAATTATCTGTTCTTCGCAGCAGCTGATACGTCAACTGCACAAGGATCATATTGCTATTGAGAATGTGGTTGATTATAAGAAATATTCGATTGCAGACAATCCTTCTCCACAACTTTCTGCTGACCGTTTAGAGTATACGCTGTCAAGTGGGATGATTTTTTCACATGCATGGGAGATCAGAGAAGTTAACAGAATCTATTCGGACATTGATGTTTTTGTGAATGAGGATGGAAAACAAGAACTGGGATTCAGAACCCTGGAGATTGCAGAGGAGTTTGTGCGGGGGGCTTCTGAAATGTGGTATATGTTTCAGGAAAACAGGGACAAATTGGTAATGCAATTTTGGGCGGACATAATTTGTACCCTTATTAATAATCAGATTATTAACGAAGAGTCATTATACAGGTTATCAGAAGATGAGATTGTGAAAGTAGTTCAGAAATGTGGCATTGATGAGATTAAGGAGACTTTTGCTAAATTTCAGGAAGCGGTGTACATATGTGAAGGGGATGAAAAGCCAGATAAGGCATATGTGGTAAATATATGTACGAAAAAAAGGTATATTAATCCTCTTGTATGCGGAAAAAGAGCTACAGAGCTGTCGGAAGTAATCCGTAGGATTATAGATGAATTTAATCATTCTCGTGTTCCCCAGTATTGTTGGTTTGGCTTTGACATGCCAAAGAATTTGTTTATTTGACTGATTATGAAATTCCAGTCCAGTCTGCGGGAAGTTATGCTGCTTATCAAGTATTCGAAGGACAGGGAAAACTTAAGCAGGGTACTTGCAGCAAATGAAGAACGTTTCAGGGAAGTGGAGCGCAGGGCGGCGGACATCGCAAGCCGAAACTGTCTGTTTGTCCCTTTCAGAAGAGCTGTATCGCGAAAAAGCGCTAAGTATCACGCAAAAAAACGCCGTGGGAGTTGAAAAATTTGACATGACGGAAATATCTGTTAAAATAAAAAGGAAAACCTGTGGCATACACAAATTCGCTTATGTGCATATTGCGAATGCGGATGGCGTTCGCAATGCAGAAATGGAGATTTTTATGATACAGATGAGAGATCCGGAATCCGTGATCAGGGACATAGCGGGAAGAGTGACAAAACCGGAACGCGCAGCCTTTTGTGGCGCGCTTTCTGCGGGATTACTGACGCATTTGTATGTTTTTGTCAATAAATTGTATAATTACGACGAACTTGTCGCCACACCGGGAGGATTTGGCGTTGCAGCACAGAACAACCGCTGGTTTTTGGAACTGATGGGCCGGGCGGCTTCGCATTTTATGGGCGGCAGTTATTCTCTGCCGTTTTGGAACGGAATTTTAACGTTGATTTTATTAATTATTTCCGCTATGATTGTAGTGCGCATATTTCGATTTAAGAATTGTGTCTTTTCTTTTTGTATCGGGGCAGTCATGACTGCATTTCCGGCTGTCGTTTCCATTTATTTTTTTATGTTTACCTCTGTTTATTATGCGATCGGATTGCTTTTCAGTATTCTTTCCGCATATCTTGTTATACGTCATCCGGGAAATATCCTGATGCATGCCGTATCTGCAGCGCTTTTAACCTGTTCGCTTGGCACTTATCAGGCATACTTTCCAAATACGGTCTGCCTGTTTTTGATTACGCTGATTCTGATGTGCGCCTTTGCGGAGAAAGAGACGGCAGTCGATATTGTAAAGACAGGGATACGCTATCTCTCGGTTTTGTTTGTCTCACTGGCAGGATATTTTATCCTGAATAAACTTTTCTTAAGAATATGGAATCTAAGCAGCGGGATGGGGGATTACCAGGGCCTTGATACCATGGGCAGCATTACGCTAAAAGAACTTGTTTCCGGCATTCGATCCTGCTATGAAAGTTTTTTTTCGCTCGCCTTTCGTGAGGAGCTGTTTTTAAATACGCGCAGTGCGATGCAAAAAGGGTTTCTCTTTATGATGCTGCTGTTTGCTGTCTGTATACTGGCTTTTCTTGTCATACGACGGGAAAAAATTGCGCAGAATTGTCTGATGCTGTTTTTTCTTCTGTTGTTTCCGGTTGCCATGTTTTTGGTTTACATCATGGCCCCAAAGGCTTTTGTCTATCCTCTTATGGTTTATCCGGCCGTCTTTTTCTTTGTTCTTTTTCTGGTGTGGACAGAACGTTTTGCCGGTTTGGAAACGGTTCGGATTTTTTACAGAAATCTGGTGCAGTGGGCTGCGCTGGGCGTCACTTGTGTGCTGTTGTTTTTTTATATCTGGTATGGAAACGGAAACTATATGGCGATGGAATATACCAAATACCATGACTTTGCATACCTGGGAACAATGGTGACGCAGATTAAGAGTCTTGACGGCTATTCCGACACGCTTCCGGTTGCATGGATCGGAAATGAAATTTCGGATGAGACAACAGAGATGGCAGATCTGTTTGATCAGGCATTTTATATGTACGGAAAGTCCGAGAGTAATGTAAACTTTCCCTCCGGTCTGCATCTGATCACAAAATATCTCGGATACTCACCCCAAATCTGCGACTATGAGACAACCCGGGCATTTATGGAAACAGAGGAGGTAAAAGAAATGCCTGTCTATCCGTCAAACGGTTCGATACGGATTTTAGATGATACGATTATTGTAAAATTGTCCGAATACACAGAGTAAAACAGCAGTTTTGCTGTTTGTTTATAACATGCCGTAACACAGCGGCAGAATGGAGGAAAAAATGATTCATGAAATGTTGCGTACCAAAATGTTAGGCGCAAGCCTTACGGATGCGGGCAGTTACCTGCGAGGGACATACCGCGGGTATTATCTGGTCGTGGAGCCGGCGGCTTCGGGAAAATATCGGATTCGTGTCAATGCGCATGCGGCAAATGATCCGAATAATGTAAAGCTGCAGGCATTTTTACATTCGAAGTCGGCAGACTGTCTGGTAGCGCCAAAGTATTTTGAAATCACAGTCAATCTTCCGCAGACAGCGGATGATATTCCGGATGCGGTGAACGGCGCCGTGGAACCGGTTCTTGACTATCTTTCGGCAGGCGGATATGTATCGGGCTGTGAGTGCTGCGGCGGCACGTCGCCTGCGCCGGAATGTTATAATGTCAACGGAACACATCATTTTATCTGTGCAAATTGTCCGGATATTGTAAAACAGAATTATCGCAACAGTCAGAAAGGCGCGTTTTTCCCGGGTATATTCGGGGCTCTCGTCGGCGCTTTGATTGGCGGCGCTCTGTGGATTTTCATCTACCGGCTCGGATACATAGCGGGGATCGCCGGCGCGGTTTCTGCCATCTGCGCGATGAAAGGTTATGAGCTGCTTGGCAGGCGGCTTGACATCAAGGGTATTGTCGGCTCCGTCCTTATTATGATTGCAACTATTTTTCTCGCCAGCAGAATCAGCTGGTCCTGGGATATGTATGATGTTCTGCGGGAATATGACTATGATTTTTCGACGATCTTTCTGCATTTTTCTGAGCTTCTGGATATGTTTGAGGCTTCCGGCGAGTATATCAAAGAGCTTGTGATGGGATACGGCCTTACGGCTGTCTGCAGTATCGGATATATCATCGAGGCGTTTCGTTCCGGGAGAACACAAAAATGCCAGATCAGCAAAGAAACCGTGTGAGAAGAAGTTCTAAAGCTCACACCAGGAGGCGTTTCGCTAAGAACTTCTAAAGCTTGCAACGCTGTTTCACAGGGAAAGCTTAACTTGCCAGTCGGATTTAAATGTGATATACTCGAAGCAATTATTTTGAGTCAAAAGAGGCTATTTGAATGAAAGATTTATATTATGACACAGTGATTGCAGGATGTGGTGTCGGCGGTCTGTATACGGCGCTGCATCTTCCGGCAGATCATAAAATACTGATGCTGTCCAAAGGAAGCATTGAGAGCTGCGATTCAATGCTTGCGCAGGGCGGGATCTGTGTACTTCTGAATGAAGCGGATTATGACGCGTACTTTGAGGACACGATGCGTGCAGGCCACTACGAGAACAGAAAAGAGAGCGTTGAAATCATGATACGAAACAGCCGCGAAGTGATAAACCATCTGATTTCGCTTGGCGTCCGGTTTGAACGCAATGCAGACGGAAGTCTTGCCTATACAAAAGAAGGCGCTCATTCCAGACCGCGTATCTGTTTTCACAAAGATATTACCGGAAAAGAGATTACAACAACGCTGCTTTCTAATGTAAGGAAGCTGCCAAATGTAACCATCATGGAATATACAGAAATGACGGATATTCTGTCAGAAAATGGCGAATGCGCAGGAATACTTGCAAGAAAGGAAGAAGAAATCATTGCAGTCCATGCCAAAGATACCGTATTGGCGACAGGAGGCATCGGGGGACTTTACAGACATTCCACCAACTATCCTCTTTTGACCGGAGACGCCTGCCGCATTGCAAAAGCCCATAATATTCTGCTGGAACATATGGATTATGTGCAGATCCATCCTACCTGCCTCTACAGTGAAAAGCCGGGCAGACGCTTTTTAATCTCCGAATCTGCAAGAGGGGAGGGGGCGGTTCTTTTAAACCACAGGGGGGAGCGCTTTGTCAATGAGCTTTTGCCCCGCGATGTCGTAACCGGGGCAATTCATGCGGAAATGGAAAAGGAACAGGCGGAGTACGAGTTCCTTTCCTTTGAAAATGTCCCGAAAGACGTTATCTGTGGGCATTTTCCGAATATTTATCAAAAGTGCCTGGACGAGGGGTACGATATTTTGAAAGAACCGGTACCGATTGCCCCGGCGCAGCATTATTTTATGGGCGGTATTTCGGTAGACAGCGATTCAAAAACATCTATGGAACATCTGTACGCAGTCGGTGAGACAAGCTGTAACGGTGTGCACGGAAAAAACAGACTGGCAAGCAACAGCCTGCTGGAGAGCCTTGTATTTGCAAAACGGGCAGCACAAAATATAGGTCTTAATTGGAGGGAAGTATGAACGAAATTACAATGAAACTATCCGCGGATAAATTTATCCGGCTTGCTCTGGAAGAAGATATCAACAGCGAGGACGTATCCACCAATGCGGTGATGCCGGAGTACAAAAAAGGCGAAGTGCAGCTGATCTGTAAGGAGGACGGTATCGTAGCAGGCCTGTCGGTCTTCGCGCGCGTATTTACCATACTGGATGAAAAGACGCAGATTGATTGTAAAGTAAAAGACGGGGATGAAGTGAAAAAGGGGCAGCTGCTTGCGATCGTAAGCGGAGATATCCGCGTCCTGTTATCGGGTGAGCGCACGGCATTAAATTATCTGCAGCGCATGAGCGGAATCGCTACCTATACAAATACAGTCTGTCACTTTCTGGAAGGTACGGATACCAGGCTGCTTGACACACGAAAAACGACTCCCTGTATGCGTATTTTTGAAAAATATGCGGTGAAGATCGGCGGAGGAGGAAACCACCGGTATAATCTGTCAGACGGCGTACTGTTAAAGGACAACCATATTGATGCGGCGGGAGGCGTAAGGCAGGCTATCGAAGCCGCAAAAAAATATGCGCCGTTTGTTCGAAAAATTGAAGTTGAGACAGAAACTTTAGATATGGTACGAGAAGCGGCGGACGCGGGCGCAGATATCATTATGCTTGACAACATGACGCCGGAATTAATGGAGGAAGCGGTGCAAATCATTGGCGGGCGCGCGCAGACAGAATGTTCCGGCAATATCACAAAGGAAAATATCAAAGCGATCACAAAGATCGGAATTGATTATGTTTCAAGCGGTGCGCTGACACATTCCGCACCGATTCTTGATATCAGTTTAAAACATTTAAAAGTTATCGAATAATCACAAAGCAAAACCTTGACTTCCATATCGAATAGCTTTATAATCATATAAAGTTTGCACCAAAATCTCCCATCCTGCAAGTATAAGCAGCAGGGAGCCGGCATCACCTGTAAGAAAGGCAGAGGACAGATGATAAAGAGCATGACCGGGTTTGGACGTTGTGAAATTATGGGTGAAAAACGAAAATTTACGGCGGAGATCAAGTCCGTAAATCACCGCTACCTCGATATCAATGTCAAAATGCCGAAAAAATTCAATTCTCTGGAAAATAAGATACGCGCTGTATTAAAGGAATATGTCGAGCGCGGAAAAGTTGACGTTACGATCACATATGAGGATTTTACCGGAGACGATATCTCATTGAAATATAACGAGGCAGCGGCACAACAGTATCTGACGTATCTTCGCAGCATGTCGGAGCGTTTTGATCTGGCATTTGATATCGGAGTCAATGCGCTCTCACGCTTTCCTGAAATCTTTGCAACAGAAGAACAGCATGTAGACGAAGAGGAGATGTGGGGGGAACTGGAGCGGGCAGTCCGGGGCGCAGCGGAGCAGTTTGCAGAATCCCGTATTCGGGAAGGCAGACATTTAAGAGATGATCTGATCGAAAAGTTAAACGCAATGACTTCTTATGTTGACTTTATCGAACAGCGGTCTCCGCAGATTATTTTGGAATATCGCGCGCGTCTGAAAGAACGTGTCCGGGATTTTCTGGAAGAAAAACAATTGGATGATGCGCGGATTGCGGCCGAAGTCACACTGTATGCGGACAAAATCTGTGTAGACGAAGAAGTCGTGCGCTTAAAAAGCCATATCAGCAGTACAAAAACCACATTGGAGAGCAAAAGCGGCGTGGGCCGCAAGCTTGACTTTATCGCACAGGAAATGAACCGCGAGGCGAATACGATCCTCTCAAAGACATCGGATCTTAAAATATGCGATATCGGCATTGATTTAAAAACCGATATTGAGAAAGTGCGGGAACAGATTCAGAATATTGAGTAAAGTTTCCGGGAAAAATTTATGGCGAAATTAATCAACATTGGATTTGGAAACATGGTAAATACGGACAAAATTGTCGGTATTATTTCATCGGACTCCGCACCGGCCAAACGAATGATCTCGCGCGGCAAAGAGCAGGAGATACTGATTGATGCAACGCAGGGACGACGCACAAAAAGTGTGATTTTCGCAGAAAACCACCAGATTATATTGTCGGCGCTGCAGCCGGAAACGCTTGCGGGCCGGTTTAACGGCGGGACCATGGAAACGGCTGCTGAAAACGGTGAGCCGTAACATCATAGATTTTAATAGAAACGGGGACAGAATATGATACATCCATCTTATGTAGAATTAATGAAAGTGGTAAACAATGATGTGGAGATCGGGGAAGAGCCGGTCGTAAACAGCCGCTATTCCATTGTAATTGCGACGGCTCGCAGAGCGCGTCAGATCATTGCCGGAGACGAACCGACCGCAGATAAGATCATCTGCCCGAAACCATTGTCCATGGCGGTGGAAGAGCTGTACGAAGGGAAAGTAAAAATACTTCCCGAAACAAATGAGGATGAATAGGGGGATTTTTACACGGGGATGAGAAAACACAATTGATCTGCTTTTTCATCCTTTTCAATTATTATGATGAAATTACTATTTATTTCCCTTGGCTGCGACAAAAATTTAGTAGATACCGAATATATGCTCGGGCTTCTTGCAAAGGAAAAGATTTCTCTGACAGACGACGAGTATGAAGCAGATATTATTGTAATCAATACCTGTTGTTTTATCAATGATGCCAAAGAAGAGAGTATCAACACGATTCTTGAGATGGCGGAACACAAACAGGATGCCAACGTAAAAGCGCTGATTGTCACCGGGTGCCTTGCAGAACGTTACCGTGATGAAATACGTAAGGAAATACCGGAAGTTGACGCCATTTTGGGCACCAATTCCTATACGGATATTTTCCCTGCCATACAGGAGGCTTTAAACGGAAATTTCTATGCAAAGTTCCGGCCGTTAAATGATATTCCATCCATAGACGCAAAGCGCAGTGTGACGACAGGGGGACATTACGCATGGTTAAAGATTGCAGAAGGATGCGACAAGCACTGTACTTACTGTATTATACCAAAAATACGGGGCAGCTACCGAAGCGTTCCCATGGAAGAGCTTGTAAAACAGGCAAAAGAGCTCGCCGCAGGCGGTGTGAAAGAGCTTATTCTGGTAGCGCAGGAAACAACGCGGTACGGCGTGGACCTTTACGGTGAAAAATCACTTCACCGCCTGTTGGACGAATTAAATCAGATTGACGGGATTTTCTGGATTCGCATTTTATACTGTTATCCGGAGGAGATCTATGAGGAATTGATTGACGCCATACTGCGCAACGAAAAAGTATGTCATTATCTTGATCTCCCGATTCAGCACGCAAGCGATCCCATTTTAAAACGTATGGGCAGAAAAACAGGCCATGACGACCTTGTGCGCATCGTTACGCATCTGAGGGAGCGCATACCGGATCTTACGCTGCGGACAACGGTAATCTGTGGATTCCCGGGGGAAACAAACGAGGATCACGAACATTTGATGCAATTTATCAACGATATGGAATTTGACCGCCTTGGCGCTTTTACATATTCCATGGAAGAGGGTACGCCGGCAGCCGAATTTGACTGCCAGATTGACGAACAGCAGAAAAAGGCCTGGCAGGCAGATGTCATGGAGCTTCAGGAAGAGATTATTTTCGATAAAAATAAAGAGATGGCAGGAAGCTGCCTGTTTGTATTTATCGAGGGAAAAGTCGCGGATGAGAATGCATATATTGGCAGAACGTACCGCGATGCGCCGGATGTGGATGGATATATTTTTATTCACACCGACAAAGAGCTTATGACGGGCGATATCGTATGCGCCCGCGTGACAGGCGCTTATGAATATGATTTAATCGGAGAATTAGCAGATGAATTTACCAAATAAACTGACCATACTGCGTGTGGTACTGATTCCGTTTTTCGTGTGTTTTATGCTGATACCGTATTTTGACGGATATGGAAATTATATTGCAGTCGCCATTTTTATCATCGCAAGCATTACCGATTTTCTAGACGGCAGGATTGCAAGAAAATACAACATGGTGACGAATTTCGGGAAATTTATGGATCCGCTTGCGGACAAGCTTTTAGTCTGCTCCGCTATGATCTGTCTGATTGAAAAAGAGCTGCTGGCCAGCTGGATTGTGATTGTGATTATCGCGCGCGAGTTTATTATCAGCGGTTTCCGGCTTGTCGCGTCAGATAACGGTGTTGTGATTGCGGCAAGTTATTGGGGAAAATTTAAGACAACATTTCAAATGATCATGGTTATCGTGTTGACGTTAAACATCAGAACGCCGTTTTTTGAGGCGCTTGCACAGATTTTAATCTATGTATCTCTGATTTTAACCGTGATCTCCCTGATTGATTATATTGTAAAAAATAAAGACGTCTTAAAAGATCAGAAATAAAAGGGGAATTTTATGGAATCGAACACTGCTCCCGAATATCAGGTTTACGAACTGTTAAAAAAGAGACAAATTACATTAACGACCGCAGAGTCGGCTACCGGCGGCATGATCGCAGCCACACTGGTAAATGTCCCGGGGATCTCCGAATTTTTTACCGAGGGTTATGTCACTTATTCCGATGAGGCGAAAGTAAAAATGATCCATGTCTCTCCGGAGACAATCCGGGAATTTGGCGTAGTCAGCAGCGAGACGGCGGCCGATATGGCAAATTCGGCGGCAAAAACAGCCGGTACGGCCGCGGCGGTTTCGGTTACGGGAGTAGCCGGGCCAGACGGAGGTACGAAAGAGTGTCCGGTTGGCCGTGTTTTTATCGGCGCAGTGCTTGACGGAAAAACTGTCACCAGAAAATTTACATTTGACGGCGACAGAATGCAGATACGTCGGCAGGCGGTAAAAGAAGCTCTTTTGCTTTTGATTGACATGCTGCAGGAAGGGGATTTATGAGAATTATAGCCGGTTCGGCAAGAAGTCTTCCGCTGAAGACGATTGACGGTCAGGATACAAGGCCTACGACAGACCGTATCAAAGAAACTTTGTTTAATGTGCTGCAGGCCGATGTTCCGGGAAGTTATTTTTTGGATTTATTTGCCGGAAGCGGGCAGATCGGACTGGAGGCGGTCAGCCGCGGAGCCGCGTATGCGGTTTTTGTAGAAAACCAGAGGAAAGCTGCCGCATGTATTTCAGAGAACATTGCTTTTACAAAATCTGACAGAGTGACAAAGCTCTACCAGTCAGATGTATTTGGCGCTTTACGCGCAATGGAAGGAAAATATCGTTTCGACATAATATTTATGGATCCGCCTTACGACAGGCGCCTTGAGCGGGATGTGCTGCAGTATCTGTGCACATCTTCCCTGTTAAAGGAAGATACGATCATCATTGCGGAAGTGTCTTCCCATACTACGTTTGAGTATCTTACGGAACTGAACTTTGAACTGGTAAAGTTAAAAACCTATAAGACAAATGCGCATGCTTTTATTCGAAAGATGCGCGGAGAGTGAGAGTATGAAAAAAGCGATTTATCCGGGAAGTTTTGATCCGCTGACACTTGGACATATGGATATTATTGAACGTTCTTCTAAAATCGTAGATGAACTTGTCATTGGCGTATTAAATAACAGTGCGAAAAATTCATTGTTTTCTTTGGAAGAGCGTGTTACTATGATAAAGGAAATGACATACTCCATTCCAAATGTTACGGTCGGATCTTTTGACGGCCTTCTCGTCGATTATATGAAAGAAATCGATGCGACAATTATTATCCGGGGGCTGCGCGCCGTTACGGATTTTGAATATGAGCTGCAGATTGCACAGACCAATCATGTGGAGAACCCCAATGTGGAAACTGTTTTTCTGACGACCAGTTTACAATATTCTTATCTGAGTTCAACGATCGTGAAAGAGTTTGCATCTCACGGAGGAGATATATCGAAATTTGTCCCGGCTGTCTTTATCAACAGAATTTACGAGAGATATGGCATTACGCAGAATAAAAAATAATATTCGTGAAAACGAATTTCAGATAAAGAAGAATAGTATTCAGAAATGAGGATAGTTATGGCGAGCAAAATCGAGCAGATGATTGACGAAATCGAAGAATATATTGATTCCTGCAAGACACAGGTGTTTAATTCTTCTACCATTTTGGTAAACAAAGAAGAAATCGAAGAATTGTTAAATGAAATGAGGGAAAAAACGCCGAGGGAGATTGAGCGCTATCAGAAAATAATCAGTAATAAAGAGGCCATCCTGGCAGATGCACAGACAAAAGCGGAGGCGATTGTCGCAAACGCAAAGGTAAAAAAAGAAAATCTGGTCAGTGAACACCAGATTATGCAGCAGGCGTATGCTGATGCGGATAAGGTCGTATTTGACGCGCAGGACCAGGCGCAGAAAATTTTGGATGATGCAACGATTGATGCAAATAATATACGTATTGGCGCGATGCAGTATACCGACGATATCTTAAAGAATCTGGAGAATGCAATTTCTTCGGCAATGACGGCGGCAAAGACATATCACGACTCCTATATGGGAGCGCTGGAAGGATTCCTCGAAATTGTAACTGCAAATCGCGCTGAACTAAACCCGATGGCGGAAGATTTTTCCGAGGAGATGTCCTCTTCAGGGGAGCCCAATATAGAAATCACCTCCAATGTGGGCGGTAAAAAATAACAAAGATCCATGCCAGGCAAAGCGACAGGACGGTAAGCGCTAATTTGACAAGACAGTACTTTTTCATGGAAAGTCCTGTCCCTTTTACCATGGAACTGGTCTGCGCAATGCCGCTCAGACCTCCAAAAGCAGTAAAACCGACTGCGAAAAGAAATTGAAAAACAGGGTCCGCCAAAGAACCGGATAACCGGCTGATCCCGTTTGTAATCTCCGTGATCCCTGTCAGCATCAATATTGCAGGAACCGGAAGCGGCAGTTTCTGCAGCATGGATGCGATCATGGAAAACAACATAATATAGCCGCCAAGTCTTGCGAGCGTTTCAAAACCGTTCATAATTCCGGCATCTATGATTTTAAAATTCATTTGAGATCCTGATGTCGGTTTTTTTTGTATTATTTCCTGCCCGTTGCCGCGCCTTCTGTTTTTTCGCAGCAGAAAGGCGCCCAAAACAAGCGGCGGCAGATATAAAATCAGCAATGCGGGCAGAATCAGGGATGGCATTTTCAGCTGTTCATAAAAAATAAAGCTGCTGATGAATACCGGACTGATATTATTTGTAATAATAAACAGTATATCCGCTTCTTCTTTTGCCATCTGCCCGCAGTGCAGCAGTTCGGCGCAGTTTTTACTGCCCATTGGAAAACCGAATAAGAATCCCGAAAACAGTACAAACGCACCGCTTTCACTGACAAAAAAGAGTTTCTTTAAGACGGGCGCAATCCATCTTGTCAATACATGCAGATAATTGGAATAGATAAACAGGTTTGATAAAATGGCAAACGGCAGAAGCGCAGGGAGCACACGCTCATACCAGAGCACCAGCCCGGCGCCTGCGGCAGCGACCGCGTCTTTCGGTACGCACAGGATATAAATTGTAAAAATAAGCAGCAACAGGAAAACAATTTTCTTTTTCATAGTCTGACTATATGAAAAAAGAGACAGGAATATGTCAACAGGAATAAAAAACGGAGGAATCACAATGGATATCATGAATGAAATCAAACAGAGAAAACTAAAGTCGGAACGTGTATTTGCCTGGTTTGAAAAAATTGCCTCAATTCCGCATGGTTCGGGCAATACGAAGCAGATCAGCGAATTTCTGGTGTCTTTTGCAAAAGAACACAATCTGGAATATTATCAGGACGAGTGGAATAACGTAGTGATGATAAAAGAAGCGTCCGCCGGATACGAAAACCAGGAGCCCGTGATTCTCCAGGGTCATATGGATATGGTCTGCGAAAAGGAGAGCAGTTGTACGACAGATCTTGCCAGAGAAGGGCTTTCTCTGTATGTGGACGGTGATTTTCTGAAAGCGGAGAAGACGACGCTCGGCGCTGACGACGGGATTGCAGTCGCGATGGCGCTGGCTCTTCTGGATGCAGATCATATTTCTCACCCGCGTCTTGAGATTATAATTACAGTGGATGAGGAAATCGGCCTGCTCGGAGCGGCAAAGATTGATCTTTCCATGCTGCGCTCCCATCAGATGTTAAATCTTGACTCAGAAGAATGGGGGCATTTTTTAACCGGCTGTGCGGGCGGTATGTCAGTCTACACGAAGATACCGGTCGAATTTGTCGAGAAAAGCGGGTTAAAATGTAATGTTAAGATTTCAGGTCTGTTCGGCGGCCATTCCGGCAGCGAGATTGACAAGGAGCGCGCCAATGCAGATATTTTGCTTGGAAGACTCTTTAAATCACTGACAGACCGTCTCGAAATCGGAATTTCGGGTTTTTCCGGCGGAAACAAAGACAATGCGATCCCCAGAGAAAGTTCTGCCGCCCTTTTTATTGCAGAGGAAGACAAAGAGGCGTTTTTGGAAACGGTTGATACGTTTTGCTCCGTACTGAAAAAAGAATATTCTGTGTCCGATCCGCAGATTTTGGTTACGGCGGAAGTGGTCGGTGAACAGCAGGGAGAAGCGCTTTCGGTATCCTCCATGGCAAAAGTGATCTTTTATCTTAACACTGTGCCAAACGGCATCCAGCATATGAGCCAGAATATGAAAGCGCTGGTAGAGACCTCTTTAAACCTTGGCATTATGGAGTTAAGAAAAGACTCCTTTTACGCAGCCGCTTCTGTCCGCAGCAGCGTGTCGTCCCGCAAAGAGCAGCTGCGGGGAAAACTTGAATTTCTGGCGGAATTTCTGGGCGGAAGTATTGAAGTAAAGGGAGATTATCCGGCATGGGAATACAGAGAACATTCTGTTGTACGGGATAAGATCGGCCGAGTTTTCGAGAGGCTTTTCGGCGAAGCGCCTGTCTTTGAAACAATTCACGCCGGACTGGAGTGCGGCGTGCTGTCTGAAAAAATCAAAGGCCTTGACTGTGTTTCATTCGGGCCTGATATCTTCGACGCCCATACACCGGCCGAAAAATTAAGTATCTCGTCCACCGAAAAACTCTGGTCTCTTCTTTTATCATTTTTAGAAGAAAGGCATGGTTCATAACATCTGAAACGTATTTTAGGCAGTAAATGGTTATTTTTCTTTGTACTTGTGCTGTTGCACATCGGCATTTTGCTTGTAATCAAAAACAAACTGTGGGAACTGAATTGTTTTTCCTATGAGACTGCTTTTGAAAATTTTCGCAGCAGCAGTCTCTCCCCGGATCTGGTCACAACATTTCTTGACGATGCAGAAGGCGATCTGACGCAATTTTGCGAACTCGTGGCAATGTACTTTTCGGATCCGGAAGGAGCTTTGGACTTGAATGATCTGAAAGAATGCTGCGAATCTGCAAAAAAATACCACAATGCGGATTTTTCCGAAATCTGTACGGATATCTATGCAGTCTGGAACGATCTTGCGATTTTTCCGGTCGGTAAAATTGCAAACGACAGTACGGCTGAGATATCATTTGAAAACAGTTGGATGTACAGCCGTACGTTTGGTGGCGACAGAGGGCATGAGGGATGCGATATCATGGCAACACTAAACGAGCGCGGCCTCTACCCGATTTACAGCATGACAGACGGCGTTGTCGAAAATGTCGGCTGGCTGCGTCTTGGCGGATATCGCATTGGAATA